>JBEKTA010000008.1:0-17691 GCA_049516515.1 Methanoregula sp.
TGTCTCGGGGGCCCCTTTGACACATAACAGTGTGCATAGTGGGGTATTACGGGTGAGTGGGGGGTGGCTATCTGGAGGTATATTGAGGCCGGTTTGGGGATTGGGGGCGATTGGCGTGCAAAAAGAGGGAATAAAGTGTAAAGCGGAGGATTAGTGAGTCTAAATCGCTCTGATTCTGGAAATACTTTAAAAAATATTAATATTCACGTGAAATGCTCTTTAATAACTCTCTGTCTTGTGGTAAATCTAAAACATGCATTTTTTTGTGACAATTCGGGCACAATGCGACAGTATTTTCAACAGCGTCTAATCCATCTTTTGACAACCAATCGATATGATGGGTCTCAAGATATGGCAAACCAAATTTATTGTTAAACGGCGCCGATAAATTGCATAATTGACATTTTCCCTTTGCTCGTCTTTTTGCATATTCTGCAACATTCGGATTTCTCTGCCGAATTTGGTGCATTATTATTTTACGAGGTGGTGTAGGATTTGCTGCTTTTGCATTTTCGTATAATTCTTCATCGGATAATCCTCTTGCTTTCTCTTCTTCCGTGTCTTGTTCTTTTTTAAACTCATTATATGGAATAATTTTTTTCTTTTCTCCAGTTGTCCAAGAAATAAAAGAGTTCGTATCATCACCTTTTAACTTTAGGTACTCGTATATTTCTTCAGGAGATGATTCGCTAATAAGTGATGAAAAAATAAAAACAAATAACAAATTATCAAAGCAAGTTGTAATTTTTTCATCTAGATCATATGGAATATTGTCTTTTGAGTAAATGTGAAGTATTCTAATATCTTTTGACCATCGTTCTTTAAGATCAAAGGGTGATTGGGGCTCTATTTTTTTGTTTTGATTTTCCGGTTTACTATCTTCATAGATATTTAGATCTTGAACAATCCCCACAAGTTCAAATAGATTATTCAATATTTGATCGCGCGATTTAATTGATTGAACTTGAATATTATTATTATCTACATGAAAACCGTAATCGAAGCCAAATTCAATTCCATTTTCATCTATTAAAATATAAAGTTGTGGGCCTTGGGAAGTGATTGAATGAACGGGATATTTTAATTTACTTTTATCCCTTTTAGGAGAAATACAAGCCCAAGTAAAAGAATTCACTTTTTGCGTGTAGAAGGGTTTTCCTTCTGACATGAAACGATCTGTAAGGTTCTTCCTCCGCAGATAGTCATCCAAAAAATTCTTCAGAATAACATTGGGTGTTTTGCCAAATTTTATTTTATAAAGTTCAAGTTTTTCATGTAAAGGCACATACTTGGACATATTTTCTTTATGCCAATTCAAATTTTTACCATTAACATCAGAATTAAAAAAGTCTTGCGCGATTTTAATTGTATCCTGTATTATTTCTTTTTTCAATAGGGCTTGATTTGGCATGACTTTCTGTTAATTTTTAATTATATTAATCTTACATTTTAATCTTGAAATTTTTTGTTTGCATTATTGCCAATATCCTTCCTGCACTGCTGGCAGACACCCCTGGCATCCGGGAGCGGCCGGATCAGGGAAATGATTATCCTCTCACCTTACAAAACACACCGGCAGGACAACCGTCTCCTTTAGCGCTGGCGCGTGACTGGCAGAGTGGCATATGAAACAAAAGACCGTGCGGAAAAATACCGGGGCGCTCAAGAAGATCGTGGATATTATCGCACGATCCGCCGATCCCGACCGCATCATCCTCTTTGGCTCACGCGCAAAAGGAACCCAGGACCCGCAGAAAAGCGATTATGATATCTGCGTCATCAAAAGCGGGGTAACACACCGCCGCGAGCTTGCCATGAAACTCTACCGCGACCTGTACGGGGTCGGGGTGCCGGTCGATGTCATTGTCGAGACGCCGGAGACATTCGAGAATGCCCGGGATAATCCCTTTGTGATCTACCACGACATTGCCGAGCAGGGCAGGATCATCTATGAAAAACCGGTCCCTTGCTGAAACGTGGCTTGTGCGGGCCAAAAGCAACCTGGCCCGCGCCCGGCAGGGAAAGAGCGCGCCCGATATCCTGTTTGAAGACCTCTGTTTTGACTGCGAACAGGCCGCCGAAAAGTCCCTCAAGGGCCTTTTGATCCTCAAAGGAATCGTCCCTCCCCAGACCCATTCCCTTGCGCTTCTTGTCGAGACGCTTGAGAAGCATCACTGCCCTGTCCCGGATGCGGTGAAAGGCGCAGTCCCGCTTACGCATTACGCCGTCTCGACACGGTATCCCGGCTCCTATGAACCGGTGAGCGAGCGGGAGTTCCGTACCGCTCTTAAAGGGGCGGAGACGGTCTGTATGTGGGTCGAAGAACAGTTCAGGGGGACTGCATGACAAAAAGTACCCGTAACTCCGACAGACCGGAAACCAATATGTCAGTAAAGGCCGGGCAGAGACGCCGCCTTTCCCGCGATCTGGAGAGAGCAGCGGCCGAGCCCTCCATTGAATGGAGCAGGGCAGAAAAGGAACTCAGGCTTTCGTCCGGGTAAAAAAAGAGAGACTTACTTCTTCCCATCCCCTTCCATCATATCCTTCGCCAGCCAGATACCGCCGGGGAACACATCATAGAACCTCCACCGGCACTGCGGGGAATACACCCAGAGCATCTTCCGGAACTGCGACGATGGTTTCATCTCGCGGAGATAATCGATCTCCTTCCTGCACCGGGCAACGACGGTCCGTGCATCCGGCAGCGGCCGGCGGGAGCGGACGACCTCGATAACGAGCGCCCGGTTAGCCCCGATACCGATGAGATCCAGGGGGATCGCTGATTTGCGCACCAGCACCGGCAGGTAATTGAGACATTCAAGGATGTGCATCGCGTCAAAGATAATCGCGTTGCACCGGGTATAGACCTCCGGCCCGAACGTCAGTTCACCTCCTTCGCTCGTCCGGATGGTAATGGTTGGTTCACCCGCGACAACGTCTGCATGTGCAGGCGCTCCTTCGCGGGGCATAATCCGGTTGCTGTACGAGGCACCGGATGCAATCAGGCCGGGTTCGGCCACGTCTCCTGGTACCGATTCAAGTTCGGTCATGTTCTTCACCTTCTCCTTTTCGTTCTGTTTTTCATGGGTTTTGTTCGACAACGGTTCCTCGCGGACTAACGCATTCGCTCGTCTCAAATGGGGCTGTACAATGCCGGTTCAGGAATGGAAGGCGGTGCCGGGCCATCTTTTCCGGCCCGGCCGCTCGTGAGGCTCTGCTCTTTTTAGAAGAGTTCCCTCTTTTTAGTTCGCCTCAGGATACCCTTAATTAGTGAACCGGCGGTCAACGCCGCAAAGCCGAATCAGCGGACAAAAGAAGTCCGGCCCGGGCGTCCGCACGCATCTGCCCGGCACCGGTGATCGTCCCGGAAATCTCCCGGGAAGCGATACTGTACAGTCCCAGAAGTCCGCACGCAAAAGCCATCAGGAACTGGCAGCCCCGGGCGAGCCGGGCCGCGGCTTTCCGCTCGTACCCAAGCTTCCGGAGCTTCCATCCCAGTTTTGTGCAGAAATTCAGGGACATTGTATAATTTTCCGTTCAATAATTGGAGTATATAAGATGAGTGGAACCTCGCGGTTAGCTGAATGGTTCCGGGACAAACGGGGCCGTTTACACGTCCGGATCCGGGGCCGGACCGGGCCGTTCCGGTCCGGCAGCAGGGATCGCGGCGCGGCCGGCCGGAAATACGATTTTACGGCCCCGGATTTCTGGCGGGGCAATGAAGGCGCCGCAAAAGCCGGGCCAAAAATTTCCGGAAAAGTCCGGGTCACGAGCTGAGGATCACAAAAAAAGTGCGGATAGGTTGCTGAGGATTGTAAAAAAAGTCCGGGTCGCGAGCTGAGGATTACAAAAAAAGAGCGGATCGGTTGCTGAGGATTTGCAAAAATGTCCGGGTCGCGATCTGAAGATTGTAAAAAAAGATCGACCCTGCGCACGAGTAGGATATACGCTACCCACTTACGATCATCACTTTCTCCGATGAAGCCTGGGGTCTCATGGCCGTTTTTTCAAAAAAAAAGTCCGGCCCGGGTGCTGAGGATTGTAAAAAAAGATCGTATCGATTGCTGAGGATTTACAAAAAAGAGCGGGTCACGAGCTGAGGATTACAAAAAAAGATCGATCGGGTTGCTGAGGATTTACAAAAAAGAGCGGGTCACGAGCTGAGGATTACAAAAAAAGATCGTATCGATTGCTGAGGATTGTAAAAAAACGGCGATATGTATCCACAAAAGGCGGGGCCGTGTCGGCCGCCTCATGGTGCCCGTATCCGGGGGCGGGTGTTATGACCGGATAAGCCCCCGGGCCCAACGTGAAAGGTGCCCGCTAACCTGATGAGGACCGGAAAGAAAGGATCAAAAAAGAAACCATTTATCCGGTAATATTGACCGGGAAGACGGTTCCTGTATCGCAACTACTGCTGTTCTCAAAGGGGTCCTGGCCTGAACCATTATCCGGACCGGCAAGATCGCGGTAGCACAACTCAAGAGGGAAGTGGTAGGTCCCGGGCGCGATGTCTTGTGGTGCAGTGACGGTGAGGGTCAGGTTGTAGGCAGTAAACGATCTGCCCATGACCTGCGGCGGATCAAGGGAGAACTGTATGCCTGTCGGGTTGGGACGGAATTCTTCCTCCGGGAACGGGAAAGAATAATTCATATCCGTCAGTACTCCGCCGATCCTGAAATACTCTTCCCGGATCCCTCCGCCGGAATCGCTTATGGCCAGCGGGACCGATGTGGCTCCCCCGGGACTGAGCGATATGTCCTGCGTGTTCCCGAAAGAAAAACGGGGATCGCTCCACATCATCGAACCCATGCCCGGGGAGAAGTAACAGATTTTGACTACCTCCACCCAGTCATTTGCCCCCGGCTCCGGTTCCCCGTTTCCCTGGACCTTGAGATAGAACGGAAATGACGGGTTCTGAACAAAATTCGGACCGCTGCTCCCGGTCACGTTGGGGCCCACGGTTATCCGGACGTGTGACGTATACGCATGGTACGGTTCTGCGGTAAACCGGTCGGGTTCGATGCTTGCGTTCAGGATACCGGCCGGCAGGGGGCTCTCGTCAGTACCCTGGACGTAGTTCACAGGGACGAGCTGGTAGGTAACCGTCCGGGAACTTCCCACCCCGCTGAAATACGTATAGTTCGTCTCGAAGGTCTCCGATCCATTGCTGCAGTCCATGCTCCCGATATAGGTATCGTCAAACGATCCCATGACGCCGGCAAACTGCTCCTGTTGGGGAAGATCATGGGGTGGCGTTAAAAAATGTGCATCGATCGTTTCTGTAGCAGTAACACCGGTACCATTGGCTGACGGCAGGGGGGACTGCGTGAGATTTTGCCCCGTAGGGGAGTTTGTCACGCAGCCTGCACCAAGGAGTATCAGCAGGAGTGTAGCAACGATGAAAATTGTCCGGTGCTCCATTGAACGATATTGCATATTATAAACAAATAATAATTGGTACTGGTTCTGCCAATGCCCCGGGAGTCACAATATGACGATTCTGGTAATACTTCCGGTTTTCCTGCCCCCACCCAAACCCTGATTGCCTCACGGTGCAAGACTTCACAAAACAGGAGACAGCAGCCATGCAGTCGGTCATCGTGCAGCCGGGCGACCCGGCACGGAACTTCTCGTTAAAAGACTCAAACGACAAAACCTTCGACCTCTACGAGCAGGCAAAAAAACGCACCCTCCTCTCGTTCCACCCCCTCGCCTGGACGGACTTCTGCGCCGCCCAGATGACATCGCTCGAAGACAACCTGGACGAATTTACCCGGCTCAACTGCGTCCCGGTCGGCATCAGCGTGGATTCCCGCCCCTGCAAGCAGGCGTGGGCAAAGAGTCTCGGCATCATGCGGACACCGCTCCTGTGCGACTTCTGGCCGCACGGGGCCGTGGCAGAGAGGTACGGGCTTTTCCGGGAAGAGAACGGGTTCTCGGAGCGGGCGAACGTGATCGTTGACGAACAGCAGAAAGTCGCTTTCGTCAAAGTCTACCCGGTCCACTCGGTGCCGGACATTAAAGAGATCCTGCGGTTCCTGCAGGGGACTGCGTGAGCGGGAGCCGCACGTTCCCGTTCCCTCTTTTTACCACCCGGCCCTGTTCACGGCCCGGGCTGCCCTTTTTAGCACGAGGCTTCGCAGGTAAACGCGTCAGCCGTGTTACTCCCTGCCGTTGCCTGGCACTTCTCAACGCAGGATTTGCAGCGGTCGAACTGCGTGCTCACAACCAGCCCGCAGGTACCGCCGCTCTCCTCGCAGCGGGCGTACTGGCGGCACTTGTCGCCAAGCTGGTATTCCATGGTGCAGACCTGAGGGGCGTCCGTACCGCACGCGAGGTCAAGACCATGGCAGGTGGTAAACCCGCAGGAAGAGGGGCCGGTGGTGACTGCCGGCGGGACCGTCGTTGTCGTCCCGTTACTCCCGGGAGCAGCCGAGATGCAACCGGCAGCGAACAGAATGGCAGCGAGCAGGAGGACGATACATATCCCGGGAACATGGGCAGGGTATCTCATGGCGGGTCACGCGTGTCTGTGATGGGATGTTCGGTTCCGTGAATATTTATGGGTTTATATAACTGCGAAAAAATTGGAATCTATCCAGAAATTTCCGGGACGGATTGGCGGGGGCACTCCTGCCAGACAGGAATCCCCAAACGTGATCAATCTGTCCCGGGACCCGGTATCCCTTCAGATCACGGCAAGGATCTGGTTTATCACGACAACTGCCGTAAGCCAGACCCCAAGAGCCCCGCCAAAACTGGGAATGAGCGGGTAGCGTGCCATGAGGAGGTAGAGGGTGAGGAGGAAGAGGAGGGACGGGATGGCAAACCAGAACGCTCCGATGACCAGCTGCCGGCCCGTCGCCTGCCCCGCCTCGGAATAGGTAAAGAAGATCGCAAGCGAGGTGATGATCGGGGCCGCCACAAGGATACCCCCGTACTTCGGGCTGACCTGGTCGGCAAGGAGCGTCACCCCGGCAATAACACCGCCGCCGATGAGAAATTTCAGGAAAAGATAGGTATAATCCATAACTCATACCACCGTTGCCGCGGGGAGGTAATATAGCCGGGGGTTATCCCCCTCGTGAGGACAATGGCAGGGGTTCTGCCAGCCGCACCGGAAGAGTCGTTTTAATCGCTCCCGGTCAGGTAGGGATAACCGTCACCTTCAGGATAGTAAGATTGTAGGTGTCAAACGTCGTCGCATAATCGAGCCGGTCGTTAAACACGTAGTTGTTAATCCGGAATTCAAATGACGACGTACCGTACGGAAACATCCTCACGGTGTCGTAGGCCGTCGCCTTGGGTTTATCCGGGGTGTAGGCACCGTACATGTCCACCCTCATGTCGACCCATACAGGATAGCTGGTGGTTGATTCAAGAGTCCCGTATATATCGACATTGCCGGTGGTGACGGTACCGGTCTGGTCAAAGGAGAGCGGCTCAATATGAAAATCGCTGTTGTAGATCTGTATTGACGAGATCGTAGGCAGCGGGTGCTTATCGGTAGTCTGCGTGGCGACGGGTTGGGGCGTTCGCGTGGGTGGTGAGGTTGTCACCGGCTGCTGCACCGGAACGGTGACTGTCGTGCCCCCGGCAGGGGCCGGTGTGGGAAGTGAGGTAATAACAGGGATAGTTTCTACCGGGACAACGGTCGTATTCCCGCCAGGCCGGCTCACGGTACAGCCGGCCGAAAGGAGGACCAGGACTAGGAGCATACCAGGCAGGAACATTTTCCCGTGCATCATAACCGTAAACGTTCCTTGTGGGAGATAATTGTTTGGGCAGGGCAGTGCCGGGGAATTTCTCAATAGCCGAAAAATGAACATGTATAAACCACAATAACGTGAAACCTCATTGAAAGGACAAATCCGTCCGCACGAGAACTCCCGGTGACTTCCATGCTCATTTCCTCCTGCAAGAAGACCTACAACCACGAGACCCAGCGGGCAGTACCGCTTGCAGAAACCCTCGCACGCATCGAACCAAAGGTGCCGGCCGCAGGCATCACCCGGGTCGCCGACATCACCGACCTCGACCGGATCGGTATTCCCGTCTTTTCCTGCATCCGGCCGACCGCGGACGACGGGGCGATCACGGTCTACAACGGCAAAGGGGCGACCGTCGAGGAATCGCGGATCTCGGCGATCATGGAAGGCATCGAGCGGTACTCCTCGGAGATCCACGACCGGAAGGTCCAGCTCGACACCTTCGAGATGCTCGACGGGCGCGAACCGGTCGTCAACCCAAAAGACCTCATTCTCCCTGCCGAAACGGAAACCGGCCACGTGCTCCCCTGGATCGAGGGATGGGATATCGCAAACGACGAGCGGGTGCTCGTGCCGGCGCAGGCGGTCTTCCACCCGCTCCCGAGAAACTTCCGGCAGATCTTCCGCACCTCCACAAACGGCCTTGCCTCGGGAAACACCCGGGAGGAGGCAATCTTCCACGCCCTTTCGGAAGTGATCGAGCGGGACGCCTGGTCGCTCGTCGAGGCAACCCGGGACACCGGCCCGGAGGTAACTGGTGTCACCGACCCGGTGCTCGCGGAGATGCAGCAGAAGTTTGCCGGTGCACAGGTCGAGGTCACCCTGCGGGATATCACGAGCGACATCGGCATCCCCACCATGGCGGCGGTGGCAGACGATGTGCTCCTTAAAGACCCCACGCTCCTTACCATCGGGATCGGCACCCACACGAGCGCACGGATCGCGGCGATGCGGGCACTCACCGAGGTGGCCCAGAGCCGGCTCACCCAGATCCACGGCGCCCGTGAGGATACGACGACCGCCGGGCTCAGGAAAAAGATGGGCTACGACCGGGCAAAACGGATCAACGGGTACTGGTTCAAGGACAACGGGACCGTGGACTACGGCACCCTCAGGTCATTTGACAGCGACGATTTCGCAAAGGACATCCGGTTTGCAATCGATGCGCTGAACAAACAGGGCCTTTCCCGGGTGATCGTCGTCGACCTGACCCGGGAGGAGATCGGGGTACCGGTCGTCAGGGTGATCATCCCGGGCCTCGAAGTCTACGCGATGGACCCGGAACGGCGGGGGGAGAGGGTAAAGCATGCCAAAAATCATCGTCTTTCTCGGGCCAAGCCTTGATCTCCCTGCAGCGGAGAAGATCCTCGATGCAGAGTACCGGCCGCCGGCAAAACGGGGCGACATCCTTGCCGCAGTCGCGGACGGCGCTGATATCATCGGCCTCATTGACGGTGTCTTCCACCAGGACTGCGCTGTCGCCCACCGGGAGATCCTTGCCGCGGTAAAAAAAGGCGTAAAAGTGGTCGGTGCGTCCAGCATGGGGGCACTCCGGGCCGCCGAGATGGATACGCTGGGCATGACCGGTGTCGGGAAGATTTACCGGATGTACAAAGACGGCACGCTCGTCTCCGATGACGAGGTAGCGCTCGTCTTTGACCCGGTCTCGGGCTATTCGCTCTCCGAGCCGCTCATCAACATCCGGTGCACGCTCAAAAAAGCAGAGGAGGCCGAAGTCATCACCCCGGCGGCGCACAGAGCACTTCTTGCCGCTGCCCATGCGGTCTTCTACCCGCAGCGAACCTACGCGAAGATCGTCGCCGTAGCGGGTAACACCATTTCCCCGGCGACAAAAGAGCGGTTCCTTGCCTTTGCCGCCGCCTCCCCGGCCGACCAGAAACGGGAGGATGCTATTGCGGCGCTGGAGTACATCAGGGATCTGGCGGCAAAAGGCGCGTAAAAATATTACAACGGATACTTTTTTTAAGAATACACTGCCAACAGTGAATTTTAACATCGGTCGTTTTTGATAATATTGAATCGGTGCGTTTTACCAAGGTTTTTCCGGTTGAAATAGTATACTATTCTTATGAAATCCAAATCCCGGCAATGCCCGAACGGTCATGGAGCCATGCACCGCGCACACATCAAAACCACAAAAGATGGTAAGCAGTCTTGGAGCGCGATCCCGTGGCAATTTTGCCCGGATTGTCGGGTTATGCTGCCGGATTAACCACAGTCCCGGCCGGGGCTTGTGCTCCCCCTACAGGAGATATTAACCGTCAGAGTCTCCTGAAGAAGAGCCGGAACCATTTGTATCATCGGGTCCCGGGGGGGTTGTAGCACCGCTATTGTCCGGGTTCGGGGGCGTCGTACTGGATGTCCCGTTGCCTTCAGCCGGTATCTTTGTGACCGTCGTATTCCACGTACCGTCAGCCCCTTTTTCCGATGACTCAACCGTGATGCCGTCATTTCCCTTTGTTGTCACTACTGAACTGATCACGTTTTCATTAGCATCTGTGTTAGTGACAGTACTCTTGAAGTTGCCGTCAATTATTTGGCCGTCGGTTATGGTTTCACCTCCGGTCTTGGGATTCGGCACAATTGTCGTGGTTTCGATTGGCGTACCATCGCTGGCAGTCTTGACGATGGTGGTCATGATAGTGTTGCCGTTCCTATCTTCAGTATCCGTGTGAGTTAGGACCGATCCGTCATTGGAGTCGACTGTTTTGCTCATGTTAGTGGTAGTGCCGTCACGTGTGGTAATCTGGTATGGCTCGACTTTTCCATCAGGCCCGGTTTGTGAACTCACTATGGAACCATCCGGCAATATCTCAGTAAATGGATCGTCGTCCCCTTTCACGTGAATTACACACATTGGCCCGTTTGGCGTATCTTCGAACGTCAGGGTTGCCCCTGAATCCTTGGAATAATTGAAGGTCTGGCCGCTTGAGTTTGTCACCTGATACCCATCACTCGTTTCAGTAATTGTCACTCCGCCGATAGTCTTGGTAGTACCGACTCCGCTCTGGTTTCCACCTAAAGTACCCATCTCAGATCGCTCCTTTTTCCGAACGCCTACGGATCACGATCCATTATTATTTTCATGCCCGATTCCCAGATTTACCCCTGATTTATCTGCATTGAAACCCACAGGCCCGGTAAAAAATTACCTGCACCTGCCTAAAGATAAATGTATTGCCATTCGGGTCTGGTCAGGTCACAATCTGGAAGGATAGCCAAGTCACCCGGCCATACAGAACCATCCGAAAAGAAGTCTGATTAAAAAAGAATCACTTTTCATCGTGGATGTGAAATTTATCCCGGGTATTGTAACAAACTAATTGAGGATTTTGTTAACTTGTTGAGGGATGTTGACATTTCTCTGAAGAAGAAAATTATCCATCCCATGCCAAGTTAACAGAGCCGAGTTCAGGGTATTCTGGGGTTACTTGGTTCGCGTCACACGGTGTGCCGGCCGGGCAACGGGGACACCCGTTCTGTTTTGCGGGAAATAACGAGTTTTCGCCCGTGTAAAGAAGTGGGATGCAGACCTGCAGGCCCCACACCGACGGGGGATCGCCAGTCCGGGGGCCGTTTTTTCACCCGCCCGGGGCGCGGTGGTTCTGCATACACGTACAGGCAGGATCCCGGCCAGGCAGAGTAAAGTACCCTTAGTGTAATGCATAAGATATCTCTGGAATCCTGCCTGCCGGACCTATGCTTGTACTAATTACGGCGATATTTTTTTGTCATATACATCCTTTGTGATAAATCATTCCTGTTGAATAACCGCCCGGTTCGATCATTCAACTGGTGCCATCTTTGGAATATATCACGCGTTTTATCAAATACCCCAACCAGAGTCGGCAAACCTGCCTTGCTCCCTGTCCACGCCGTAAATTGGAAGGACAGCAACACCGGCCCGCTGCACCCGGCCATCCCGGGTCCGGGCCTCTGCGGCAGGTGCCTGCCATGAAGGCACCCCTGCACACGAGGAGCGGGCGGGATCGTTATCCGGTTTCCGGCTGCACCTGATTGCACCTGCATAGCGGAGCGGCATTAAAATAACGGCACTTCCTGCCAGGTACCAACAAAAATTGCAGCGGACTCCCCGGTAACACAATCGCCGTGCTCAATTGGGAGGTGGAATGCCATGAGCATGAGATCATGATCCCTCTGCTGAGACCACAGAATAACGCCGGGGCATATCCCGGAACATATTCCAGGAGAAACCATGCAATTGAGACGAACGTTGATCATAACCATGCTGGTATCGCTTGCGCTGCTGGTTTGTGCAGCGACCGCAGGTACCGGCGGAACTGCACAGGACGCCACCGCCCTTTCCCGGCCGGCACCGCTTGTTGTCGGGACAACCGGGGGAACGCTGGTCACCGGTGCGGTACACCCCGCTTCCACGGGGACCGGCGCGAACTCGGCCCGGGCAATGATCCAGCCTCCTTCCGGTACCGGCGGGTCGACTTCATTTTTGTGGTCGGTGCCTGCCCAGGTGGGTATCAACCTTCCCTGGGGTGTCACGACCGATAGTGCCGGCAATATCTACGCAGCCGATGACGTCGATTATAATATCTGGAAATTCTCGCCTGACGGCACCTTTGTTACGAAATTCGGGTCCTACGGGACCGGTAACGGCCAGTTTGCGGAGATCGCGGATATCGCGGTCAACAGCACCGGCTACATCTACGCGATTGACAACGTGAACAACCGCGTCGAGATCTTCGACCCGAGCGGCAACTACGTGAACCAGTGGGGCACTGCTGGTACGGGGAACGGGAACTTCAACACCCCCATCGGGATCACCGTGAACAGCACGGGGTACGTGTACGTTGCCGATACCCAGAATAACCTTATCCAGGTCTTTGACCCGAGCGGCAACTACGTGAACCAGTGGGGCTCGTGGGGTTACCCCGGCGTTAACGGCCAGTTCGCCTACCCGACCGGGATCCGGGCCAACAGCACCGGCTACATCTATGTCGCCGATTACGGCAATGACCGTATCCAGGTCTTTGACCCGAGCGGCAACTATGTGTCACAATTCGGGTCGGCAGGGAACGGAAACGGTAACCTCGACCTCCCGCTGGATATCGCCATTACCTCCTCCGGCTCGGTCTACGTTGCCGATACCTACAACTACCGGGTCGAGGAATTCGACCAGAACGGCAATTATGCGGGCCAGTGGGGAGGCGACGGGAGTGCCAACGGCCAGTTCAACCTCCCGTACGGTATCGCCACAACCCCGGATGGCAACGTGATCGTTGCCGACAGCTACAATTCCCGGCTCCAGGAGTTCACCTCCGCCGGTACGTACATGACCCAGTGGGGATCCGGCAGTAATGCTGACGGGCGGTTCATCCTGCCCCGGTCCATTGCGGTCTCCGGTTCGGGCAACCTGTATGTTGCCGATACCAAGAACAACCGGATCCAGGAGCTCACCTCCGCCGGCGCATACGTGTCACAGTGGGGCTCTGCCGGTACAGGAAACGGCCAGTTCAATGGCCCCTACGGCCTTGCCGTCAACAGCAGCGGCTACCTGTACGTAGACGATTCGAAGAACAACCGGGTCCAGGTCTTTGACCCGAGCGGCAACTACGTGTCACAGTGGGGCTCTGCCGGTACAGGAGACAGCCAGTTCGACCTTCCCACGGGCCTTGCGCTCAACAGCAGCGGGTACGTGTATATCGCGGACTCCAGCAACAACCGGGTCCAGGTCTTTGACACAAGCGGCAACTACGTGTCACAGTGGGGTACCTCCGGTACAGAAAACGGCCAGTTCGCATCGGATGTCGGTATTGCCATAAACAAGACCGGCTACGTGTTTGTCACCGATTACGGCAACAACCGGGTCCAGATCTTTGACGCAAGCGGGAACTACGTGTCACAGTGGGGTACCTCCGGTACAGAAAACGGCCAGTTTGACTACCCGTTCGGCATCACGGCCGACAACCTCCGTAACGGCAATATCTACGTGACCGATTTTGTCAATAACCGCATCCAGGTCTTTGACACGAGCGGCAATTACGTGGGCCAGTGGGGTTCGACCGGGACCGGCAACGCCCAGTTCAACCTTCCCACCGGCATTGCGATGGACCGCGGGAACAACATGTACGTTGTGGATTACGGGAACAGCCGGATCGAGAAGTTCTCGAATACCTTCTCCCCCGCAATCATCCCGCTTCCGTCCCACACTGCACTTCCGACCGATCCCTCTCACAACGGGCTCTATTACGACCTCAACGGGAACGGCCGGCTTGATTTCAATGATGTTGTCCTGTATTTCCAGGACATGAGCTGGATTGGCAAGAACGAGCCGGTCTCCGCCTTCGATTTCAACGGTAATGGCAGGATTGACTATGAAGATATCATCGTGCTCTACAAGATGCTCTAACCCGAGGCAGCGCCAGAAGGGAGGAGACCGTGAAATCGATATCGATACCCGGAGTGCCTGGGGAGCCAGGCTCCGGTCCCGGCTCCCGCATACCGGCAACCGGGATCCGCTCGTTTGGATCAAGGAGCTGAAAAAAGTATGAATACACAACTCTGCTACAAAACCGCATTCGTGCCGCTGCTGGCACTCTGTGTGCTCTGCCTGATCGCAGCAGCATCGGCAAGCACCATCAGCCTGGGCACTGCACAGGTGAGTTCGGTGGGAGGGACGGCGTCACTCAACCTGACGATCGATTCCCTGCCCCAGGGCCTGTCTGGATATGATATCAATATCACCGCTACAGACCCGACCGTTGCTGAAATTACCGGCGTTTCATTCCCGTCGTGGGCTGGACTCAACGACAACAGTTCGGTTCCCACGTCATCCCTTTGGATAAGCGCCGTTGACCTGAATAACCAGGTCCAGCCTGGAGCGGTCAATGTTACCCTTGCAACGATCACGCTGCAGGGCCTCAAAGACGGCAGCACACCACTCCAGATAACCGCAAACGAGATCGACGATGATTCCGGCAACATGATCCCCCCGGTTATCCAGCCGGGGACCTTTGCGGTCACCGTACCGCAGCCGGAAGGGAACATCTCGGTGAGCTCAACTCCGTCCGGAGCCGAGATCTCACTTGACAGTGTGGACACACAGAACATAACACCATACACACTGACCTCGGTCACACCGGGTTCTCACACGGTCTCGGTAGCACTTACCGGGTACCAGTCTGCATCGCAGACCGTGACCGTTACTGACGGTTCAACTGCGACTGCGGACTTCACACTCGTTGCAATTCCGCAGACAGGCAGTATTTCAGTGAACTCAACTCCGTCCGGAGCCGAGATCTCACTTGACGGTGTGGACACACAGAACATAACACCATACACACTGACCTCGGTCACACCTGGCAGCCATACTGTTTCGGTAAATCTTACCGGTTATGAACCGGCAACCCAGACCGTGAGTGTAACCGCCGGGTCGACTGCGACTGCAGACTTCACACTCGCTGCAATTCCGCAGACAGGCAGTATTTCAGTGAGCTCAACTCCGTCCGGAGCCGAGATCTCACTTGACGGTGTGGACACACAGAACATAACACCATACACACTGACCTCGGTAGCCACAGGGTCGCATACGGTCTCGGTGAATCTCACCGGTTATGAACCGGCGAGCCAGTCGGTAACTGTAACCGCTGGGTCGACGGCAACAGCGTCCTTCACACTCGTTGCAATTCCGCCGGTCACGCAGACCGGCAGCATTTCGGTGAGTTCGACCCCGGCAGGAGCCGAGATCTCACTTGACGGAACTGACACCGGGAAAGAAACACCGTATACACTGAACTCGGTAGCCACAGGGTCGCATACGGTCTCGGTAAATCTTACCGGTTATCAGCCGGCAAGCCAGTCGGTAACGGTGACCGCGGGCAAAACGGCAAAGGTCAGGCTCACCCTCACCCGCATCCGGCGGGAGGCAGACCTCTCCATTGCCGAAACAACCTCGGCATCAACGGTTACTACGGGACAGCCGGTGACCTGGACGGTAACGGTCACCAACCTCGGTCCTGACGCGGCCCGCGATATCAGCGTGGCCTATGACCGCAGTCGGTCGTCCGAGCCGAATGCACGGCCTGATATCTCGGCAGGCAGCGGGAGAATCACCGGTGATACCTGGGAGATCCCCGGACTTGCCAGCGGCCAGAGTGCCATCTTGACGGAACGGGTGACCTACACCACCCCGGGCACGAAGACAGAATCTGTGCGGATCGTGCGGTCCCAGCCCGATGACCCCAACCCCACAAACAATGCCGCCACGGCCTCCGTGACCGTGACTGCACAACATGACCAGAAACCCCGTGTCTCTGGCATCTCGCCGTCATCCGGTGAGGCCGGCTCCACGATCCGGGTCACGGTTCATGGGGATAATTTCGACAGGGGAGCAACGGTAACGCTGGAAGGAGCACGGGGGAACACCCTTGTCCCGGACCATGTATCCGTGGATGGCAGGGACACGATCAGCTTCTCGCTCTCGATCCCCCGTGACACCCCGGTAGGCAACTATGACGTCGTAGTGACCAACGCAGACGGACAGTCCGGCACCCTCAAGGGAGGCTTTACGGTCCAGTCGCAGCGGCACCCGCGGCGCTGATCCTTACCCACTCTTTTTTTGTTTTCGCGGGCGGCCGGCTTCAGGATTGCTTTTATTTCCTATTAAATGAAAAAATCAATAGATCCTGCGTTTTACGAATCGCAAGGGGGGTTGGAAGCGTCACCCCGCATTGATTATTCGCTATTGAGAGAATTGGTGTGTATTTTTTGAGGGTATGATCTTCAAAATCTTTGATATTCTGTTACATTGTTTGTTGTGTTGGGGAATATTTTTTGTGATCCGGACGGTCCGGCGATCCGGATCCCGGTTCGGGATTTTCCGGTTTTCATATAAGAAAATGTCGCAATTTTTTCCTTTCCTTTTACTCGTATAAAACGAAATACATGAGAAAATACACGGGAATTCTAAAGGAAGCCTTGAAAACATCAGGGTTCCAGATTGGCCGGAATCGAAACCGGGAAACGGGATCGGACCGGGGAGGATGGTCAGAGCGATATCTTAGGTAATCGCGCGTGCTCACAGGCTTATGCAAGATTCTGCCAGTAACAGACCCATGAAAATACCATCCCGGACAAAAAAAAGCCGTTTTTACGATATCTTGGTGTTTATAATCCTTGCACAGGCATGAGATCGACCACCAGAACCTCGCCAGCGCGGTTTCAACCCGTTCCTAATAGGATCAACAGGTTCTGATGAGTCTATGGTTGAAATGCAAATTTTTTCGAAGCGAAAAATCTGTTACCAACCGTAGACGCAACAGAACCGGTTGCTGATACCCTGTTAACATTGGAAAGTGCAGTGGTACCGGACACGCTGGTCGGATACCGAGATCTGACTCGAACCTGCTATCGTATATTGTGACCGTGTTACTACCAGACAATGGGCCGGTTGTCGGTGTTATGCTGGTTACTGTTGGAGCGGTCAATACGAATAGGTTACTGCATTGCTGGTTCCGCCGGGCGTCGTGACAGTCACGGAGACACTTCCTGCTATCCCGGCTGCCGGGGCGGTGCACGTGATAATGGGGCCCGCGCTCACGATTACATTGGTAGCGGGTGTGCCACCGAATGAAACCGTCGGAACCGGGGTCATCCCGACCCCGAACCCGGTGCCGTAGATAGTAACCGTGTTACCACCAGACAATGGGCCGGCTGTCGGTGAGATGCTGGTCACGGTTGGAATATTTCGATACGTATAGGTTACTACATTGCTGACTCCACCTGGGGTAGTAACGGTCACGTTGACGCCACCTGCTACACCGGCTGCCGGGGCGGTGCACGTGATAGTGGGGCCCGCGCTCACGATTACATTGGTAGCGGGTGTGCCACCGAATGAAACCGTCGGAACCGGGGTCATCCCGAC
>JBEKTA010000009.1:0-16901 GCA_049516515.1 Methanoregula sp.
CTCATCGATGCAGAAAAACGCGGGGTGGACGTGGAAGTCCTTCTTGAGGGTGGACCCGTCGGGGGGATCAGCGCTGAAGAAAAAGCAGCAGTCTGGCGGCTGAACCAGAGCGGGATCCCGGTCTATGAGATGACGACATCTGAAAGCGGGCACGCACCATACCGGTACGACCACGCCAAATATGTGGTCGTCGATGACCGTTCTGTCCTTGTGACCAGCGAAAATTTCGGGCACAGCGGATTTCCCCCTCATGGGGAGAGCGGGAACCGGGGCTGGGGTGTCTGGCTGGAAGATCCCGGTCTCGCGGCATATTTCAGTGATCTTTACCTGACCGATACCGGGGGGCCGGGGATTGTTCCCTTTTACGGGAGCGCAGGGCCGGCAGAGGTGTACACTGTGGTCTCCTATCCGGCGCCGTTTGGCCCGGCCACGTTTACCGGCGCACGGGTTACCCCGGTCGTCGCCCCGGATACCAGCAGCGCGATAACGGGGCTGCTCAATTCTGCACAGGACAGTATCGGGATCGAGCAGGCGTATATCACGAACGAGTCAAAGACTACCTTGAATCCCTACCTTACGACTGCGATCAACGCCTCGCGGCGCGGGGTGCATGTTCAGGTGCTTCTTGATTCATACTGGTATAACACCGAGGATACGGCTGACAATGATGAGATGGCTGCGCTGATCAACCGTATTGCCGCGAACGATCACCTGCCGCTGGAAGCGCGCTGCGTCGATCTAGGGGCAAGCGGCTTTGAGAAGATCCACAACAAGGGGGTGATCGTCGATGACCGTGCAGTGCTGGTGAGTAGTATCAACTGGAACACGAACTCCCCGGGTTTCAACCGGGAAACCGGTGTCATCGTGGAGCAGCCGGAGGTGGCGCGGTATTTCCGCACGGCGTTTGATGCAGACTGGAGCCCGGCGGTGCGGTCGCCACAGCCATCAACCGATTACCTGAAGATCGCGTGTGTTATCGCCGTCATCGGCCTGCTCATTGTCCTGTATTACCGGCGGCATATCCGGTAATGTGCAGGTATTTTCTGAACCGACGGCACGCTGCCGGTCTGGTGAACGCTTTAAAAACAGGAATAACAATCAGAACTGGCGTTTCTTACGAAGTTTTTTTAGGAATTTTCAGATTTTCTTGAGTGCGCACTGGCATACGTCGCAGAGATTGATATCGCTCTCTCCGGTAACCACTGCAAGTGCCCAGCGATCGATCATCGCATCGAGTTCGGATGACAATTCAATTGCCCCGTAACCCCGCTTCTTACTCATGTACTGGGATACCGCGGCGCGCGTGACTCCCATTCTCTTTGCTGCATCGCTCTGGCTGAGGCCCTCCTTGTTGACAAGCCGGGAGACCATCTCCGCTCTCATAGGGGGCAGGAGGTTCCTGACCATGCTGTCGCAGTGCATAAGCGTGCAGGTGTGTTTGGTCATACGAGTGCAGGCTGGGATTCCGGGGTGGTAACAGGTCTGTTCTGGTAGATGATCTGCCGCGCATCGCGGAAGTTGAACTTCTCGATGATGAGGTGGCGCTCTTTGAGTTTTTTCAAGGCATACCGCACGGTCCGCGGCGCAAGCCTGCTTTTCTTGACAAGGTCCTTGTGGGTCATGGCGCCACCGGTGTCCAGTATCTCCATAACCGTCCGTGAGGATGGTGGTAAGGTGTGCTGATACATGATCGTAATGTTAACAGTGTTAACATATTAACCTGTCGGTAATTTATATCCCCGGTTTCAATTATCACCTATGTTCGGGCATCAGGAGCGGATCGCGATCCTGCTGTTGATCGCGGTGGCCCTCGTGGTCATTGCTGCACATCTTGTATTCGTGCAGATCGGAAAAGCACCGTTTGCATCCACCTATTCAGACCAGTCTGCCGACGGGGCGCTTGTCAGCCTGACGGGTATCATCGATCAGGCAACCGTTCTCAAAAACGGCGGGCACGTGCTGCTCACCATTAATAATGTCACGGTTTTTGTCCCCGCGAATGTCGCCGGTGATAGATCCTTTACGAAAGGGACTGCCGTATCCTTGTACGGAACCGTCCAGACCTACCAGAGTAAAAAAGAGATACTGATCAGTTCAGCAGACGATATCCGGGAGATTCAGTAGTGCCCGGTTTGGGATGAAGTCCCGCGTTCGATTTATAGTACGGCGGCACCCGGAGTGGTTTTTGTTTCTCTCCTTGCAAGGGTGTCGAGTGCTTCCTGTGCGGCAGTGCGCACACCGTCATCAGGATCCTCCAGTGCACCTGTCAGTGCTGGCACCGCACGTTCATCCCCGCATTCCCCCAGTGCCCATGCGGCAGTTTTCCTGACGCCCCTTTTTGGGTCGGAAAGGAGCAGGATAAGCGGACCGACTGCCCGGGTATCCCTGAGTTTCCCGAGCCCCCATGCGGCGCCGGTGCGGAGCCATTTTTCACCGGAGGTAAGAGCCGCAAGCAGGGGTTCGACCGCACGTGGATCCCCGATCATCCCGAGAGATTTTGCCGCAAGCCAACTGACATCAACATACGGGTCTTTTAACGCTGCAATAAGCGGTTCGACTGCCGCGGGATCCCCTTCGTCACCCAGTGCCTCTGCCGCGTGCCAGCGAAAATGAAGGCGGTCACTTTTGAGTAAACGGATATATTCCTGCACCCGCAGCCTCCGGTTTTCTTCCCGTACCGCCGGATCTTCCAGTGTCGGTGGTTTTTCCTGAAGTGCTGCCGGGGCGGGTGTTCCTGTCTCATCCATCCGGATCCCCTCAGGCCATCCGTATGCCACGGGGGATAATGAATATTCGCATGGATCCGATCAGGTGGATCCTCAGAGCCCCGGACCCGGAATCGCCGGTAAAAAAGATTACCTCAGGATCTCCAGTGTTACCGAAAAATTCCTGACCGTATGGGTGAGTGCACCAAGGCTGATAAGGTCAGCCCCAGTCCGTGCATACTCCTGTATCGTCTCCGCAGTAATGCCACCCGAGAGTTCGATGGTGACCCGGTCACGGAGCCCGGCCTGTTCCAGATCCCGGATGGTTTTCCTGACGGTGTCCGGTGTCATGTTATCGAATAACAGGATGTCGGCGCCTGTCCGTGCCGCCGCAAGCGCATCCCCCGTGTTTTCCACTTCGATCTCGATCTTCCGGTAGGCACTCGCCGCTTTTGCTCTCGTGATCGCCTCGTTGATTGGCACGAGAACAAGGTGGTTGTCCTTGATAAGCACGCCGTCGCTCAGGCCCGACCGGTGGGGATCACCGCCCCCGAGCGTAACGGCCTTTTTATCGAGAGCACGCAGGCCGGGACAGGTCTTGCGGGTCCCTGCTACACGGCATCGGGGGTTTTCTCCCTTTACCTGATCTGCCAGTTTTCTTGTCTGCGTGGCAATCCCACTCATCCTGCCGATAATGTTGAGCGCGGTGCGCTCCACGAGCAGGATCTTCTTTGCCTCGCCCGAGAGCGAGAGAAGGACCTTCCCGGTTACCACAGGCTCGCCATCGCGGGTCTCCTGCTGTACGTCCACCCCGAAATGGGAGAAAAGGGCTGCTGCCTCAGAAAGACCGGCTGCAATTCCTTCCTGCTCGGTCCGGATCACGGCGCGGCAGGTGATATCCGGTATGATCGCATCCGAGGTGACATCCCCAAACGGTGCGTCCTCATCTATGAATTTTTTCAGGTATTCCAGCGGTACCATGGCAGTTTCCCTGTGCGTCATCACGTCCCGATAACAAGCGGGCTGTCGAGGTTTCTTAAGAGTGACAGGATGGAGAGTGCCGCAAGGTAACTCGTCGCCGGGTTATCCGGGCTTGGGAGATTGGTGACTTTGATATACGTCTCGCCAAAACTGCCTTCGATAAAGAGTTCGTGGACGTTTTTGTCCACCGCAGGGTCCACCCAGAGTTCCACATCCGTATCCTGTCCTGCGGCAAGGCTCATCGCGACCGACACGTTCACATTTTTCGGGTATGCTTTAATGCACTCGTGCGCTTTTCCGGAGAAGATGCGTTTTCTGGATGTGGCGGTAAGGCCAAGCGACGCGGGGCTCTTGGTGGTTTTCAGGAGCAGTTTTGTGATCGGCGAGATCTGCCCGATCTTGAGGTTGTCGAGGCCGAATATCGCACCGCTCGGGATATAGATCTTCTTTTTGCGGGCCCGTGCAGTCTCCATGAGTTCCTCTTTGAAGGCTGGATCCGTGAGTGCCCCGACGCTCATGATAACCAGATCCCTGTTGTTGAGGAGAACCGCTTTTGCATGTGCCCGTGCCGCACCAACCGAGGCTGCTTCCACAATGAGATCGACATCCGCATTCAGGAATGCCTCAACCTCCGTATACGATTTCCCGTGGCAGATCGCCGCGATCTCTTCAGCCCGTGCGGGAACGGTATCGAAGACTGCCGGTATGGTAAATCCTTCCGCGTGCTGCGCAATGATATGCCCGATATTGCCGCAGCCCAGCAGCCCGATATGTAACATGGTAAACAGGTTATGGGTATCATGGATTAATGGTTATCCTAAATGGAGGCGCCGGCACGCCAAAAGCCGGGGTGATGCAGGGAAATGACCTTTAACTGCTCTGTCTCCCAACGTTTGGGATAGGTATATGGAAGAGAACCGATCAGGAGATTCTCCGGATACGATGGACGTTTTTGCCGCGCTCGCCCAAAAAAGGGTCTATATCGAGACCTACGGGTGCAGTTACAACTTCGGGGATACGGCAAATCTCGTGGAGGTGCTCAAACACTACGGGAGCACCCGTGCAGATTCTCCTGATGAAGCGGACGCGGTCATCGTCAATACGTGCACGGTGGTCGGGCCGACCGAACGCCGGATGCTCCGGCGTCTTGTCGCCCTTCAGGAAAAACCGCTCTTTGTCACCGGCTGCATGCCGCTTGTCCAGCGCGAGGCGATCCTCTCGGTCTGTACTCCTGTCATTATTTTCCCGGATGCGATACGCGAGGCGTACCGTCGCGTAAAAACCGTTGCCCCCGGGGGGGTCGGGATCGTCCAGATTGCGCAGGGCTGCCTCGGGCGATGCACGTACTGCATCACGCGCAGGGCACGGGGGTCGCTTGAAAGTTTCCCGGAAGAGGAGATCCGGGAAAAAGTGCGGGCTTTTGTCGACGCGGGCTTGTACGAGATCCAATTGACCGCTCAGGATGTCAGTGCCTACGGCAGAGACACGGGAACTGATCTCCCCAGCCTTCTCTCTACCCTCAGTGATCTTCAGGGAAACTACCGCATCCGCATCGGGATGATGAACCCGGCAACCGTCCTCCCGGTCCTTGACTATCTGGTGGACACCTGTGCCAGCGACCGGATCTTCAGGTTCGTGCACCTCCCGGTCCAGTCGGGATCCGACCGTATCCTTGAACAGATGGGCCGGGGATATACCGTGCAGGAGTTTGAGGAGATCGTTTCCGCTTTCCGCAGGAGGTATCCCGACATCAGCATTGCCACGGATTTCATCGTCGGGTTTCCCGGAGAAACAGACGATGATTTCTCCCGGTCCCTTGCACTTATCGGGCAGACAAAACCCGCAAAGGTCAATGTCACACGGTATTCCCGGCGCCCGTTCACCGGCCCGTTTGCGGATAAAGACTTCCCGGATTCGGTAAAAAAAGACCGGTCCCGTATCATGAACGCGTACGCGGAAGAACAGTACTCCACAGTCAACCGCCCGCTCCTTGGTACCACGGTATCCTGCGTCGTTACGGAAAAACTCCGTCCGGGATCGGTCATGGCCCGGACTGCCTCATATAAGGGCATTGTTGTCCAGAAGGATCTCCCGGTTGGGGCTGCTGCAGAGGTCGTCCTCAAAAAAGACCGGAAGTATTTTTTTATGGGCGAGCTTGTCGCATGAGTCCTGTCCCGAAGGATGGCGGCCACAAAAGACGAGTGATTTTATAGCCGTAACATTAACTATTCTTGTTTTGCGCCGGAATGCGGAGCATGGTGATACTAAAATGGATGAGATCGAGGCTGGTTTCAAAAAAATAATGCAGAATATCGAGGATATGAAAAAGACAGATGCTAGGCTGTCTGAACAGGTAAAAACTCATGAGGGGGAACTTCTGGGGCGTATGGCCGTCATGGCAAAACCGGTAGTAAAAGCCGTCGGCCTCAACCTGCTTAAGATAGGGAAGCAGGATACGAAAAACGAGATCTACGATGCCAATTATTACACGGAGAAGATGATCGTGCTCGGCAAGACCGATCTCGCTGCGTTTCGCCCCGATGACGCTTCAAAAAAGATCACCGACCAGTTCTGTGTCCTCTCAGAAAAGGGAAAGTTCTACGAACTGATGTACAGCTCCGACGGGTTTATCACCGATTCGTATCTCAACCCCATCGACCCGAAGTCAGCGATCGAGATGTACGGGTATGATGTCATGATCATGCTGTACAAGGGAATGCACGATTACATGAAATCAGAAACAGAACTTATCGCCGCGCTTGAAAAAGTGATCGGGTTTATCTTCGCCGCTCCTGGCAAACCCTGATCGAAGGCTTTTTTTATCTTCTATTATTTCCACCTGAACAGAGGGAACATCGGTCTGAAAAGGTCATCATCACCGTTCCTCAGCGCTGAACAGGGTAAACGTGCGGCTGGTGTGCATTCCTTGTGCATCGTCGAAATCGACCACTGCTTTTGCCGTTTCTACCATGCGGGTGAGCGGATGCTCATTTCGGGCGTCAGCCGCAAGTTCGGGAAGATCAAATTCAATATCGAGGGGAACGAGGGCGACATGGTCCGGTATGCCGGTGCATTTCCCTCATTGGTAACCACGACTTTTTTTTGCATTGTCTCCCTGCCTGACGGTGATCTCTGGAAGGACCCGGGAATCTTCCATGATAAAGACTGACATGGCGAGCGCGACAAGGATGATTACACCGGTCGCGCCGAGATAGATATTGATCCAGAAGAGGTGGACGCAGATAAGGGCACCGACCACAAGAAGTCTCTTATGAATTTTCTCCATACTCTTCTGTAGATGAAAAAACCAGATCAAAATGCGTGAGATGGGCCCGATGCGATTCGAACGCATGACCTCCCGGTTATCAGCCGGGCGCACCACCGGGCTATGCTACGGGCCCAAAAGGATTGCCTGAAATTTACCTTATTACTTATCCCATCAGAGTTTTTATAGGTTGTGAATGACCGGCCGGACAGGATAATGCTATAGGGCTCTGTGTTAAAAAAATACATAACTTGTACGGATCTGGGATCATGGAACGACACTATCTCCTCGGAAATGAAGCCATCGCCCATGCATGCCTTGAATCGGGCATCGATTTTGCGAGCGGGTACCCCGGCACCCCTTCATCGGAAGTCATCGATGTGCTCCGTGTGCAGAAAGACCCGGCCTACCATGTGGAATGGTCGGTGAACGAGAAGGTCGCGCTTGAAAATGCCCTTGCCGGTGCATGGTGCGGGCTCCGGGCGATCTGTACCATGAAGCATGTCGGTCTCAACGTCGCCGCCGACCCGCTCATGACGAGCGCCTATACCGGAGTCACCGGCGGTCTTGTCATCATGAGTGCGGACGATCCGTTCGCTCACAGTTCCCAGAACGAGCAGGACACCCGGTGCTACGCCCATTTCGCCCGGCTCCCCTGCCTCGATCCCGCAGGAGTTCAGGAGGCACACAACATGATTCGCACCGCGTTTGAAATTTCCGAGGAGTTTAGGCTACCGGTGCTGTTCCGCCCCACTACCCGGATCTGCCACTCGAAAGGCGACGTGGAACTGGGTGCCATCGTGCCGAGTACGCGGAAAGGAGAATTCCACAAGAACCCCCGGCAGTACGTGGTGATCCCCGCCCATACCCGGATCCTGCACAAAAAACTCAACGAAAAGCAGCCGGCCCTCAAAAAGTGTCTCGTAGATCGGGGGCTCAATCATTTTACGATCAAGGGAAAGACCGCCATTATCGCAAGCGGGATCGGCGCATCCTATGTGCAGGAACTCCTCCCCGCTGATGTCTCATTCATGAAGATCGGTGCCTACCCGGTTGATGAAGAGTGGCTGGGGGAATTTGCCAGAAAACATGAGAAGATCCTTGTGATCGAGGAGCTCGCCCCTGTCGTCGAAGAGGCAGTCCGGCAGGTGGCAGGCTGCGTCCCCGTCTTCGGGAAGATCAACGGGTACGCGCCGTACGAAGGCGAACTCTCCCCGGCTGGTGTCGTTGACATCATGGTAAAGGCCGGGTTCCTGCAAAGAAACCCGTTTGCCGCATCGGAACCTGTGCAGAACCTTCCGCTGCGCCCACCGATTCTCTGTGCCGGCTGCCACCACCGCGCCGTGTTCTACGCGATGAAAAAGGTGTTCAAAGACACGGCTGTCTACCCGAGCGACATCGGGTGCTACACGCTGGGATTACAACTGGGAGCAGTCGATACCACGATCTGCATGGGGGCTTCAATCACGGTAGGGAGTGGGATAGCCCATTCCGACGCATCCCACGATGTGGTCTGCACGATCGGCGACTCGACATTTCTGCATACGGGTATTCAGGGGCTCATGAACGCGGTCTACAATGGTGCGAACATGACCGTCGTCATCCTCGACAACCGGATCACTGCGATGACCGGCCACCAGCCCAACCCGAACACCGGGGTAACGGCAACCGGTGTGGAGACTCCCCCGGTATCCCTTGAAGCGATCTGCCGCGCCTGCGGAGTGACCTTTGTCGAGACGGTAGACCCCTATGATATGACCGGGATCCTCCGGGTCCTTGAAGAAGCAAAGAATAAGAAGGGTGTCAGGGTTATCATCGCAAAGCAGATGTGCGTGATCGTGGCCCGCCGCGCAGGAGTGAAACGGGGGCGCTACGCGGTGAACCCGGATCTTTGCACCGGCTGCGGCACCTGTGTGCGGTTCGGGTGTCCCGCGATCGAATTTGCCGACGAGAAGGCCCGGATCAATGACCTGTGCAGCGGGTGTGCCGTCTGCGCCCGACTCTGTCCTGTCGGGGCTATCTCACGGGAGGCAAAGCGATGACCGAAAGTTTCGATATCCTGATCGTCGGGATCGGCGGGCAGGGAACGATTCTCGCGTCCAATATCCTCGGAGAGGCCTGCCTTCTTGAGGGCCGGCATGTGAAAGGTGCCGAGACCCACGGCATGGCACAGCGCGGCGGGTCGGTCGAGACCCATATTAGGATCGACGGGCAGTACGGTCCGCTGATCGTGCCCGGCACGGCCGATCTCCTGGTCTCCTTTGACCTGCTCGAAGCGCTCCGGTACTCCCACTATCTCAAAACCGGCGGGACGATGGTGGTTAACCGGCACATGGTCCTTCCCACCTCGGTATTTACGCAGAAGAGCCCGGTACCGACAGAGGACGAGATCGTCGCGCAACTTGCCCGGTTCAACCCGTGCCTTATCGATGCAGACAAAATTGCCACAGATGCGGGCAGCAGTCTTTCCCAGAATGTCGTGATCCTTGGTGCTGCCTCGTGGTCGATCCCCTTAAAGGCGGAGTCCCTGCTTGCCGCGGTCAAAAAACTCGTCCCATCAAAGACCGTTGAGGTCAACGCAAAAGCCTTCGAGATGGGCCGGGCATTCAGCAGGACCCGCTGACGAGATCACTGGGCCGCTTCCGGAGAAATACCCTGTACGAAGGGGACGCGCTCGCGCTCATGGGAGAGCTTCCCGAAGGTGCAGTCGATCTCATCGTGACCGACCCTCCGTTTGCCATCGATTTTAAAGTGCAGCGGCTCAACTACAACCGGACCGGCAGCAACGTAATTGAGGGTTACCGGGAGATCCCGGCAGAGGAGTATGGGGAATTTACCCGCGCGTGGATCACTGAAGCCACCCGTGTGCTCTCCCTTGAAGGGAGCATGTACATTTTTTCCGGCTGGAACCGGCTCCGCGATATTCTTGAAGGGATCGATGCGGCCGGGCTTACGACACTGAACCACCTGATCTGGAAGTACCAGTTCGGTGTTTATACCAAGAACAAGTACGTCACCAGCCACTACTACATCCTCTACGTCGTGAAAAACAAAAAGAAATACACCTTCAACAAGCTCGATCACTATCCCGAGGATGTCTGGGTGATCAACCGGGAATACTGGAAAGGCAGGAAAAAGACACCGACAAAGCTCCCGCAGGAACTGGTGCAGAAGATCATCCGGTATTCGAGCAACCCCGGCGATCTGGTCTTTGACCCGTTCCTTGGCTCGGGCACGGTCGCAGTTGTCGCGCAGCAGGAGGGCCGGCACTTCCTTGGTTTCGAGATTGTCCCGGAGTATATGGCCTTTGCCCGGGAAGGCCTGCGTTCCGCCCGGACCTGATCATCCGGTACTGATTTTAAAAAATCCGATACGGGCACGAATCGTCAAGAGAACAGCAATACGCTGAGGGGGGGAATTGAACCCCCGAGGCACTTTCGCACCACAGGCTTTCCAGGCCTGCGCCCTACCGCTAGACTACCTCAGCAAAAAGTGTATCCCATGTATTTGCCGGGTATTTTTTTAATGCTATCCCTTCATGGGATCAGGATTTTTTTGGTTTTTCCGGCCTGACTGCCTTCTTCCAGCCTCTCGGGTACGTGCCCGGGGCAAGGAAGACCGAGGTCATGGCGATAAAGAGGCCGGTCTTCCCGGGTTGCCATGTTGCAGATGCGGTAATGGCCTTTCCGAGGCCGACAAACTCCTTCTTGTCCGTGAGGACAGCGACGATCTGCTCTCTCTTGAACTCGTCGCAGCGGAGTACTCCAACACCCGCCAGTGCCGCGCCGTGACAGAGCGCATCGACAGCAGTATCGCGCACGACAACGACCGGGAGATCGGGAACCGCCGCATCCACGGACACGATCATGGTATCAAGGGCAGTATGATCCCCTGCTGCCGCAGCAACGCAGGCATCCTGCAGATCGTGGAGCGTGTGCATGGTGCGCTCGTCAAAGACCCCCGACCGGGTCCGGCGCAGTTCCTGCATGTGCGCCCCGACGCCGAGCGCGAGGCCCATGTGATGGCAGAGCGAGCGGATGTAGGTGCCCGCATCGCACTGCACTTTAAAGAGCACCAGCCGCCCCTCCACACCCAGTATCTCCAGTTTCTGGATGGCACGGATGCGCAGCAGGCGTTTGACCGCGCTCCTCCGGGGCGGGCGCTGGTAGATACGGCCGGTAAATTCCGCCGCGACCGCATCGATGTTTTTCCGGTCCACGTCCTTGTGCAGTCGCATCAGGCAGATGTATTCCTTATCGTGTTTCAGGAGCAGCGGGGCGAGGCGCACCGCATTTCCCAGCATCACTAGGAGTATGCCCGACACCTGCGGGTCAAGCGTGCCCGCGTGCCCGACCTGGCAGCCGACCATCTTACCCACCCACGCGGCCACCTGGTGGCTCGAAGGGCCCCGGGGCTTGTCGATCACGATAATGCCTGCTCCATGCCAGAGCTGTGGTGTACCTGATTCTCCCGGTATCGGGGTTTCCTGTGGTGTCGTCATCGTATTATCCGTATCTTTGCCCGGTATTCGTTTAAGGCGCCAAGTGTTCCCTCAAGCGATCCGTCCCCGACAATTGCGGGCAGCGTTCCCCCGCACATCATCGCTTCAGCCGTGATATCCCCGATTGCCATCACGAGCAGGCCGGGGTGGGGTGTCCATATTGCCTTCTTATATGACATCGCGCTCGTAAAGAGGATGGCTTCGGCCCGGTCAAGGTCAAGCGGCTCGTTCGTGGGCGCGAGCCGGTAGCAGCGGAACTCCCGTGCGATCCCTCCCGCGTGGGTAATCGCATCGATGAGGGGGGCGTTCGGGACATCGGCTCTGGGGAGGCCGATTGTTTTCCCTTTGATCCAGTCCCCCAGGTACGGAACAAAGTCGCGCGAGTAGAACCCGGGCAGGGTCTCGCAGGTGATGTTGGACCGCGCGAGTTCCCGTGCCGTCTCGGGGCCGATTGCGATGACCCGGGGAGTCTTTTTGAGGTGCGGGGCAAGGATTTTTGCCGGAAGTGAACTCGTAAAAAAGATGCAATCGAACTCCCCGCGTTCCACGGCCCCGGCAAATGCAGAGACGATATCCTGCTGGATCTCCGACCGGAGCGGGTGGACGCTGTAGCACGCGTGCCCGAACGCTGCGCACCGGGCGGCGTCCCGCTCTTCCTTTCCTGCAAGACGGGTGACTGCGATCTTCATTACGGATTCATCATCCCTGTATGATAAGATGGTATGCATTTCGGTTGATTTATGTCCATTCTCCTGTACCTTCTGCTATGATAGAGATCGTGATCGGGGTGCTGCTCGGAGTCCTCCTTGGCACTATCAGCGGGCTTGTCCCCGGCGTGCACGCGAACACGCTTGCGGGCATCCTGCTCGGTGCGCAGGCAGTCCTTCTAGCCATCCTCGGGCCGCTTGCCCTTGCCGGTGCGATGTTTGCTGCCCTGATCACGCACACGTTTGTCGAGGCTGTACCGTCCACGTTTCTCGGGGTTCCCGATGCGGATACGTCACTTTCCGTCCTCCCGGCGCATGCCCTCTGCCTTGAAGGGAATGGCGAAGAAGCGGTTCGTATTGCCGCGCTCGGGAGCGCCTGCTCTATCATCATTGCTATCCCACTCTCGGTGCTCTGTTACATCTTCCTCCCCGCCCTCCAGCCGTACTTCGACTGGGGTATCGGGATCCTGATCGTTGCGGTCATCGGGTACATGATCGTGATGAGCGAATCTCCCGGGTGGGCGCTTGCGATCTTTGCTGTCTCCGGTCTTCTCGGGATGTTTGCCATGCGGTACGAATTTCTGGGCTGGCACACACTTGGCGGGGAGACTGCCATCCTCATGCCCCTCCTGACCGGTCTCTTCGGGATCTCCGTCCTGATGGTCGCATCCCAGGGGGCGCTGCCGGGACAGCATTACCGGGGCCTGCGGGTGGAGAACGGGACCGTGGTAAAGTGTTCCATCCTTGGCACGCTCGCCGGTATTGCGGTTGGCTGGCTGCCCGGTCTCTCGACGGCAACCGCAAACGGTGCACTGGCATCGGTGATCGGGTACGAGAAGGACCGCCGGGCCTACATCCTTGCGACGAGCGCGGCAAACACGGCGAACGCGTTCATCGGGCTTGCCGCGCTCTTTGCTCTCTCCCGGATGCGAAACGGCGTGATGGTCGCTATTGCGGAGCTGCCCCTTCCGTCAATGAGCGAACTGATGATAGTAGGTGTGCTTGCGGCCTGCCTCGCATACGTCATCACCGTGTGCCTTTCGCGTTCGGCAGGCTGGCTCACCGGGATCAACGGCCGGATGCTCAACCGGGCGGTGATCATTTTTGTGGTGGGGCTCTGTATTGTCCTTACCGGGCCGTTTGGGATCTTCATCCTTATCCTAGCCACGATCCTTGGGCTCGTGCCGCATATCGTGAATGTATCCCGGGTCTACTGCATGGGGGCGATCATGATCCCGGTGATCCTGTACTCCTTTGGCCTCGCGTGGGTCTGACGCGGGATGTAGCGGGCGGCCTCCTTCCCCGGTTCCCGTGAGCCATTCTTTTTTTAGCCGGGCGTCCCTTAGTTTGTATCATGCAGTCCTGCTGGTTTGGCGATGTGGAGGCCGGGCAGTGCACCCCGTTTACCGGTGATGCCGCCGCATGTGCCCGACGCGTCCGGGAGATCCATACCAGCATGGACACCTTTGTTCCACTGGACTGGCAGCAGGCCGTCTCCTGCGGGGTCTGCCGCGATCGTGCGGAATATCTTGCCCTGCTCCAGAATGTCTGTATCGCGGGATCGGAGCAGGCCGTCCGGGAGCAGTATGCCGCAAAGGATGTGGAACTGCTCCAGATGGTCAGGACGCTCGACGAGATGGACACGGTCACAAACGTCCTCTCAGAACGAGTTGCGGACTGGTACCAGATCCGGCACCCTTCGTTCTCCCGCAAATACCGCAGGACGCCGGCGCACGTGCTGGTCAAGTCCATCAGCGAGCGGAACCGGGAGCGCGGCGGAGGAGCGCTCGGGAAAGTTGCGAAAGAGATCACCTGCCTTGCCGATGCCCGGACTGCACTGGCAAAGGAAGTTTCGGCCCGGGCCTGCGAGGTGATGCCCAACACGAGCGCGCTCATAGGCGGGCTCGTTGCCGCCCGGCTCCTCTCCCATGCAGGGGGTTTGAAGAAACTCTCCCGGCTCCCCGCAAGCGCGATCCAGGTGCTCGGCGCTAGGACCGCACTTTTTGCACATATCAGGACCCATGCTCCGGCCCCCAAGCACGGGATCATCTTCCAGCACCGGCGGGTGCACAACGCCCCCCGTGAAGTGCGGGGAAAAGTCGCCCGGGTGCTCGCCGGGAAACTGGCGATTGCGGCACGGCTGGACTATTACCGGGGCTGTGCGGTGCCGGTATTCCTTGACGATGCGCAGGCCCGCATCGATCGGGCGGGAACCACAGATGGGGAGGGGAAAGGACAATGATCCGGGTCGGCGATGTGCTGGTCTCGAAAGGCGAAGGAGGGGTCTACGGCGAGCGGGAGCTTGACGGGTACCGGGTCTGGGACCCGTACCGGAGCAAACTTGCGGCCCTGTACCTTGTGGGAACCGGTATTGAACTTCCCCCGGACATGAAAATCCTCTACCTCGGGGCGGCCAACGGGACGACGGTTTCCCACGTAGCTGATTACGTGGATGTGGTGTATGCCGTGGAGTTTGCCCCGCGCCCGATGCAGGACCTGCTCGAAGTCGCGCGCCGGCGCAAAAATGTCATGCCGATTCTGGCGGATGCCTCCTGCCCGGAGCAGTATTCGCCTTTGGTGGAAACGGTGGGCCTCCTCTACCAGGACGTGGCCCAACCCGATCAGGCGGCAATCGCCCTCAAAAACTGCGTATTCCTCAAAAAAGGAGGATATCTCATCCTCATGCTCAAGACCCGGAGCGTGGATATCAGGAAAGAACCGGCTGAAGTATTCCGGGACACGCTCGATATCCTCATGTCCGCAGGACTCACAGTAATTGAGAGTACCTGGCTGGCGCCGTACCACCAGGATCACGCTGCAATCGTATGTACCAAATAGTACCAGTGTACCCCGGGAAATTACTATGCCGAACGATATCCGCGTTTATTCTGCAGGCCCCCTGACTATCGTCGCACTTATCGCCATCATCGGGCTTCTTGTCATCATTGTACCGTTGTTGTTCCTTGGCCTTGTGGGGAAAGCGCTTACGAACCTTGTCGGGCTCTCGTGGCTCACGGCTACTGCCCTTGTCATCCTGATCCTGCTCTGCAGCCTTGTCAACCTCCCGGTCTGGAAGGTTCGGCGCGAGACGATCCGGATGCCTCACAACGAAACCCCCGATGAGTTTACCCTGAACGAAAACGGGGGGCTCTGGGAGACGACCATTTCAGTCAATCTCGGCGGTGCGATCATCCCCTTTGCGATGGCCTGCTGGCTCCTGTACCGTGCATCAGCGGTGACGAACGGGAACACGCTCTATCTCCAGGTACTTGCCGCCACTCTCATTGTCGCGTCAATGGCCTATGTGACGACCCGGCCCATGGTGGGGATCGGGCTCCGGGTGCCGCTCTTTATCCCGGGCCTCACCGCGCTTCTCTGCGGCATCCTGCTTGCGGGAGGCTTTGGGCTGTTATCCGCCGGTGTGATTGCCTTTGTCAGCGCGACCTTCGGCATCCTGATCGGCGCAAATATTGCGCACCTGCCCCATGTGGGCGATCTCGAAGTGTATCAGGTCAGTATTGGCGGGGCGGGGACGTTTGGCGCGATCTTTATCGGGTGCATCCTGTCAGCCATTATAGCATGAGACTGTTGGGACTTTTTTTTATAAAATCCGTGTGTTTTTTCGCATTCGAAAATACGGACTGCCGTAATTTTTTTGGCGCGAAAGTTCATGCGACCCAAAAATTTCTGATCGATCGCAGCAAAACCCGGAAAAATATCCATGAATCCCCACAATCCCTGACGGAGTTCATGATCCAACAGAAATTCCCACACGACCGATCGAGCCGGGTATGCTCGTGCTGAAATTACGGCCGCCCGGATTTTTTTGGGTTGAAAGTTCGCGGGCGGAAAAATTTTCGGCTCGAAATTTTAAAAACCGAAAAAATTTCCAGTTGAAAGTTGAAAAATCCAAAAATTTTCGGCGCGAAAGTTGGAAAAAAGGGTGTTAGTATGACAGGGGACTCACTTCTCCATCGTAGATCTACCGGGATGGCGTCTCTTGGGATCTGAGTTTCCGGGAATTTTTTTCCGGTTCGAAAGTTAAAAAAACAAAAAAAATTCCGGTTGAAAGTTGGCCGGCCCAAAAATTTTTGGCGCGAAAGTTGAAAAACTCAAATTATTTCCCATTGAAATTTTTTTGGCCATAAAAATCTTCAGCGCGAAACCGGTTTTGCCCGGCAAAACCGGCAGCATGTATGTCAAAACAACGGAGTCCTGCAAATACATTACACTGCAAAAGAGTAGCCCGGAGCAGATTCGAACTGCTGTCGCGAGATCCAGAGCCTCGCATGATTGACCGCTACACTACCGGGCTATATTGCCTCATACTTTTTGCCGCTGGAGCCTAATTAAAGTGACGGATATTCGTGCCCGCTCCTGGTGCGTCAGGCTTTTTTCGACCGGTCACAGCGCCCGCAGGCACGGCAGACTTCCTGTACCGGCTGGATGAATTCACCTATGCCGCAGAACGGCTCGATGTCGTGCGTATCCCTGATATAATAGATGTGCGGGACAAGCGAGATGTGCGTATAGGTGCCGCACGGCACACCGAGCCGGTCGTAGGTGGCCAGCAGTTTCGGATCGACATCGGCCAGACTCTTGGGCCCATCGGTCTTCTGCTTTGGCGCCGAGTAGTAGGAAATCGCCTTGTAGTCGATCGGCGTGTAGCGCAAATGTGCCCAATGCGGCTCGCGCATGCTGCGCCAGTGACGCCAGGCGCGCAGGCGCCAGTCGAGCAGGAA
>JBEKTA010000010.1:0-16654 GCA_049516515.1 Methanoregula sp.
GCTTCGGTATCGTCGGCAAGGATCAGACGATCGAACTCAGGGTGCTGGATACCGCCAACCAGCCCGAGCCCGTGGTCCTGAAAGTGCGGCGGGACGGCAATCCCGTGGCGACGCTCAAGGTGTGGGAGTCGCATGACCTGCTCGAGGCGATTCATCCGCAACTGCAAAAGCGCAAACCCGATTACGACAGTCTGAACAAACGGCTCGGGGCGCTGATGAAGGCAAACCACGTGCCGGATGATGTCGTCAAAATGGTTACCGGCATGGCAGCAAAGTTTGCCGGGGGGATGTCAAAGGAGCAGCAGGCCGCGTGGTCGCAGGCGCAGACATACCTTGCTCTCGGGAATGCCCTGAACGGCGCAAAGTCGCTCGGTTTCGATTCCTGCCCGATGGGCGGCTTTGACCCGAAGGAATATTCCCGGATCCTCAGGATCCCGTCACATCTCACACCGGTGATGCTCTGCCCGATCGGGTACGCGGCAGATACGCCGGGACAGAAGATCCGGTTTGCCAAAAGCGAGATCGTGTTCTGATCCGGCTATCCGGTTCTTTTTTTAATTTTGGGAAAAACTTGGATTTTACAAATTGCAAATCGCACGGTGATAGTGGGGAAAGTCTCTTGCAGTGTGATGAGTACCGCTGACCCTGAAGGGACGCCCCCGCGGCGGATCAATGACAAAATCCTCTTCGCCCCCTCACCGCCATACCCGTGAGGGAACATTTGACCGGTATGGTGTGGACAATCTAAAAAAAACAGAGCATCTCTCTATCAGTATGGCCTCATTGTCTGTGTGGGGACACGATGACGGCAGATCCCGGGAATTTTCAGGATAAAACCGGTCAGTTTTTGCCTGGTACAGAACCCCCATTCTTTTTCGGCCATAGATTCGTTCCAGTCCCTATGCGAATCCTGCATAACCAGTTGATCTCTCCCATTTTCACAATGCAAGGAACGCCGCTAAATTGCACGGTTTTTTTCTGATTAAAACGGCCTGTTTGAGAAAATAACGGTTTTAAAAAAGAATCGTGCAGTGGATTGGCGCTGCTTCCACTGGAACTTCCCGAGCAGGGATCCGGCCCGGGAACTCTCCGTCGGAGAAATGATCACGGGAGTGTATGGGTCCGGCCACACATCCCTTTATAAGGGGGGCCGCATCTGGATCCTCATCGCCCTGCATCTTCCACCAGAGTCCTTATCTGATCCCGGGCGAGAGTGAAATGAGGAAATGCCTCGCTGCAACTTCTGTGGGAAAAATGTCCCGCTCCCATTCCACTGCCAGTACTGCGGCCGGAGTTTCTGCGACGAGCACCGGCTGCCGCCCAACCACGCGTGCGCTGGCCTCGCAGAATGGAAAAAGACCCCGGCGCCGGGCGTTGGCATACGGTACGGTTCGGGCGGGGCCAGTGCCTATGGTGGCGGATACGCAGCGGCACCGAAAGGCAAAAAATCTTCACGGGTACCGGTGTGGAAGCACCCGTACTTCAGGATCGCCATCGTGGCGATCATGCTCCTCATCATTGTCATCCTGTTTATTCTCATGGGTGGGTGCGTGCAGCCCGGGGGAATCATTACGGCAAACGCGGGCACGGCTACGGAAACCCCGGCAGGAACCCAAACCCCCAGTGTTCCCGTTGCCCCGCCAGCAATAACGACGGCATCCCCGGCAACCCTGCCCACCCCCGGCCTGACACCGGATTCTCATCGGTCTGAGGTTACCCCAGCACTTCCGATTGCCGGCACATCTGCGGATACAACCCCGTTCACCCCGGCTGCCGTTTGGGAAACCACGGTAACGACGGCCTCTCCGTCATTCACACCCGTGGTGGGAAAACTTTCCGATGATCCGTACACAATCCAGACGGATTTGCTCGCTGACCGGATCCATGAACTGATCAATACGCACCGGGCAGCGTACGGCCTTGCCCCACTCTCCACGGATGCTGCGCTTGCAACGATCGCTCTCGGGCACAGTACGGACATGGCAGAGAACAATTACTTCTCGCACACTGACTTGGCCGGCGGAACCCCGACCGACCGGGGAAACGCAAGCGGGTATACCTGCATCAAGAACTACAGTTCGTACTATACTTATGGGATCGCGGAGAACATCTTCCAGAACAACCTTTACAGCTCGGTGACGTACGAGAACGGCGTCTATACGTATGCGTGGAGCACCCCTGAAGAGATCGCCCAGTCCACGGTGACGGGCTGGATGAACAGCGAGGGGCATAAGAGAAATATCCTGACCATGACCTTTGACCGCGAGGGGTTAGGGGTCGCCATTGCAGCGGACGACAAGGTGTATATCACCGAGGACTTCTGTTAAGTCCCGGAAAGCCCGGCACCCGCGTTTATTTTACCCTCCCGTGACGAACGTTCCCTTAACCATGAAGCATACCGGTCATGAAGAATTCCTCCGCGCCACCCCCGTCATCGACTGCGACCACCCGGCAGTGCGGGAAAAGGCCCTCTCCCTTGCCAAAGGCTGCACGGGCGATGCGGAGATCGCAAAGGCCTGCTTTACCTTTGTCCGCGATGAGATCCGGCACAGCGGGGACTACAAAACAAACCCGGTCACGCTCGTTGCATCGGCAGTGCTGGAGCACACCACCGGTTACTGCTTTGCAAAAAGCCACCTTCTTGCCGCCCTGCTCCGGGCAAACAGGATCCCTGCCGGGCTCTGCTACCAGCGCCTTAAAAACCACGGCGATGTTGGCCCCTCGTTTTACCTGCATGGCCTAAACGCGGTCTGGCTTGACGAGTACGGCTGGTACCGGGCAGATGCACGGGGGAACCGGGCTGACGTGCACGCGGAGTTTGCACCGCCCGAAGAACATCTCGCGTTTGTTCCAAAAGAACCCGGCGAGATGGACCTGACCGGGATCTTCGGCGATCCGCTGCCGGTTGTTGTCGAACTGCTCACGAAGTACACCGATTACCAAGATGTACGGCAGAACCTGCCTGACGTGGAAGAATAACAGAATGCCAAAAAGAACCGGCCTGCTGCCGCCGCAGCTCCCGGCCCTGCCATCCACAACCTTCAACGTCTACCGGGAGCCAACATTTCATTCATCATGCCAGCCGCACATTCCCGCAGGTTCCGGGACGGAAAAACGCTTGCGGGCGAACTTTCTGCCGCGATGCACCGGGTCGGGGCCCTCGGCGTCCCGTATCCTGATGGTTACTGCGACGAGCTCATCGCGAAGTACGAAAAGGACGGCGTCCCGTACCCTCATATCCTCTCGATCCTTGGCGAGCCGCGGATCAAGGGACATTTTTTCTATGCCCGTATGCCCGGGCGCACCGGCCCGTTCCTCGATTACGGCTGCGGCACCGGTGACAATATCCGGCAGCTCCTCCGCGATGGTTTCCCCCGGATACAGATCACCGGTTTCGATCTTACGTGGGAGAGCATCAATCTCGGGTTTGACCTGTACCGTGACGAGGACAGAATCCGGGACCTCTTCGTGGTGAACGATACGTTCCCGTTCGGGAAGGAGACCTTTGACACCATCTATTCCGGCTCCGTCATCCACGTGATCGCGGACGATGACGAGCTGTGCGGGTACCTGGACAATGCGTGGACGGCACTCAGGCCCGGCGGCATCCTTTTTGGCTCCACGCTCGGGATCGATGATGGAGATACCTGTGCCCCGGACGAGCAGGGGCCGCCCCGGGTGATACCCCGGGCGGAGCTGACCCGGTATCTGACAACCGCCGGTTTTCTTTCCCCGGCGCTCGTAAAACGGCCCCACGAGGCGCATACGCCCGATGACAAAAAGTGCGTGTTTGAGTTTTGTACAAAAAAATCCGGATAACCCCGCCATCGACCCATTCGCCGGCATCATTCCCGGGAACTGATGGGGAAAATCTTATCCACTTCTCTCATATCCTTTCCCGCCCAATTTCAGGTACACAACGGAGCCACCCCCCCATGAAAGTCCTCGCCATCCACGGAAGTCCACGGACAATCCGGAGCAGCACACGGAAACTGGCCGGTTTTGTCCTCGAAGGAGCAGCAGACGCAGGTGCAGAGACAGAAATGATCGATCTCGCCGACTGCCGGATCATCCCCTGCACCGCATGCGATGCGTGTACCCTTAACGGCATCTGCGTCAACAACGACGATGTCCCGGCTCTTGTTGCCCGGATGAAAGATGCAGATGCAATTGTCTTTGGCTCACCGGTCTATATCGACAATGTCACCGGCCAGATGAAGGTGTTCTTTGACCGGCTTGCGGACGCGATCCATTACCAGCAGCTTGCCGGGAAGTTCGGGTGCGCTGTTGTGACGACGGCAGAATCCGGTGGCGATGAGACGGTTGCGTACCTTAACCACGTCCTTAACTATCTCAGTGCGGTGTCGGTGGGAGGTATCAGCGTTGCCACCGGGGAAAAAGCAGTGGCCGTGGATGCGGCGGAACCTGCCGCCCGGGCGCTCGGGGAAAAACTGGTTGGGGCGATCCGGGACGGGTATGCCGATCCGGCGCAGGAGGCGATCCTCGCGAATAACCGTGAGTACTTCAGGTCAATTGTTGAAGAGAACCGGGAACTCCGCACCGATGAGTACGACCGGTGGGTGAAGATGGGCTGGATACAGTAAGTGCACCCAACAGGGACCGGGCCCATAAAGAAATGCTGAAATATGCTGAAATCCTGTGTTAGAAATTCTCCGCATAAATCTCAAAATACGCCTCCGGGTGGCCGCATGCCGGGCATTTTTGCGGGGCCGCCGTCCCTTCGTACACGTACCCGCACTCCCGGCAGTACCATTTCACCGGCGCATCGCGCCTGAACACCGTTCCCGCTTCCAGGTTTGACAGGAACCGGTTGTACCTCTGCTCGTGGTACCTCTCAACATTGGCCACCTGCCGGAAGAGATTGGCGATCACGACAAAACCTTCGTCTTTTGCGCACTCTGCAAAGGTCGGGTAGAGCGTGCCCCACTCCATCTTTTCACCTTCAGCAGCTGCCCTGAGGTTCTCTTTTGTAGTGCCGATCACGCCAGCCGGGTAGCCGGCCGCGATCTCTACCATCCCGCCTTTAAGCTGCTTGAAGAACTGCTTAGCGTGCTCTTTTTCCTCTTCGGCGGTTTGTAGAAATATGGCCGCGATCTGCTCGTAGCCCTCTTTTTTTGCAACGCTGCCAAAGTAACTGTACCGGTTCCGGGCCTGTGACTCCCCGGCAAATGCCGCAAGGACATTTTTTTCGGTCCTGCTCCCTGCAAAATCCATTATAGATCTCACTGCTCCACGTAATCCTTACCCGTTTGCTATAATATACCATGTGCCACCCTCTTTCCTGATGGGAGAACTGATGGTCCACAACCCGCCGCTTTTTGTGCCTGGCGGATCAACCATCAGCCATGAATCCGGTATCCTTTCCCACGGTTTTTGTCTCGCACGGTGCTCCGACCCTGGCGATCGAACCTGAGGTGCCGGCCTGCAGATTCCTTGGCGGGCTCGGGCAACGCTACCCGGGCATCGCTGCGGTGCTCTGTATCTCCGCCCACTGGAACACTCCCCGGCCAACGGTAAATGCGGTGACAGCTCCAAAAACCATCCATGATTTCTCCGGGTTCCCGGAGGAACTCTACAGGATCTCGTATCCGGCACCGGGAGCACCGGACCTCGCCCGCCGGGTTGCCGGTCTTATTGACACCGCAGGGATCCCCTGCGATACTGACACCGGCCGGGGTCTCGATCACGGGGCATGGATACCCCTCAGGCTGATGTTTCCCGGGGCCGGTATCCCGGTCGTCCAGCTCTCCATCCAGAGCCATCTCGACCCGGCCCGTCACCTCACGCTCGGGGAAGCACTTGCCCCCCTCAGGCACGAAGGGGTGCTCATCCTCGGGAGCGGCGGGGCTGTCCACCCTCTGGGCGATCCGGTCTTTGCACTGGGTGAAGGTTTTCCCACGGACCTCCGGGCAATCGCATTTAACGAATGGCTGGACCGTGCGGTGATTTCCGGCGACAAAAACAGCCTGGTGCACTACCGGGAACTCGCACCATCGGCAGTCCACGCCCAGCCCTACCCCGATCACTTCATGCCGCTTCTTACGGCTCTGGGTGCGGCCGGGCCGGGTGCAACGGGAGCGGTTCTCCACCAAAGCTGGTACTGGGGTAATCTCGGCATGGGAGCCTATGAGTTCCGGTGAAAGGAGTGTGTCAGGAACGATCGCGAATGCGAAAAAACAGACACGACAGGAAACAATGAAAGGAAAAGCGGGCCTGAAGGGATTTGAACCCTTGACCTGCGGATTAAGAGTCCGCCGCTATGCCGAACTAAGCTACAGACCCACGTAGCCTAATAATGTGGCTGTTACAGCCGAATAAATGTTTTGGAACTTGTGAGTCCGGCTGGCCGGAGAATCCCTTTATACGTGGGCGTGGTACATCTTCTTCTAACATGCCTGACAGCGCCGCATTTGAGTCGGCAGCTCCGATAAAATACTGCATCCTTGGCTGCGGTACGAACGGTTACAATATCATCCTCGAACTCGCGAAGGAGGACGAGCGCGTGATCGTCGTTGACCGCGACGAGTCGCGCGTGCGCCACCTCCGCGATCAGAAATACGACGGGTACGTACGGGACATCACGTCATCCGATATGCTGGTCGGGCTCCCGGAGTTCGAGATCGCCTTTGTGATGACCGGCGACGCGGATGCCAACCTTGCCGCCGTCATTTCCATAAAAAAACGGTACCCGGCCGTGCAGGTGATCGCCCGGGCTGTCGACCCGGTAACCGGCAGCAAACTCACGGCTGCCGGTGCTGATCTCGTCATATACCCCCAGGAGGTCGTTGCAAAGACCGCCGTTTTCCAGATCAAGAAACAGCACGCGAGCCGGATCTCGCAAAAACTTTTTTCTCTCCTTGCCGGCTGGGACGGCATCCTTGGGATCATCACCCACAAGAACCCGGACCCGGATGCGATCGCAAGTGCCATGGCCCTTGCCGAGATCGCCCATCACGCGAACTCAAAGACACTCACCTCCAGGATCTTCTACGAAGGAAATATCGGGCACCAGGAAAACCGGACATTTGTGAACCTCCTCGACATCAAGATGGAGCACTTAACACCCGAAGCACTCCGGAAGTGCTCGTACCTTGCCATGGTGGACTGCTCGGGCCCGGGGGCAAACAACGACGTCCCGGCCCAGACTAAGATCCATATCATCATCGACCACCACAAGGACGGGAACCACGCGACCGGGCAGGGTACATTCACAGACATCCGGCCCGGCATCGGTGCGACCGCGAGTATCATGACCCAGTATCTCCAGGAACTCGATATCCCGGTCGATAAAAGGGTCGCGACCGCGCTCCTCTACGGCATCCGCACGGACACAAAAGAGTTCAAGAGGAACGTCACGCCGCAGGATCTCGGGAACGCCGGGTTCCTCCTCCCGCTCACGGATGCGGATCTCCTCGACAAGATCATGTCGCCGTCCATGTCGCAGGAAACGATCGACGTGATAGGGAAGGCGATCCAGAACCGGAAGATCCAGAGCGGATATCTCTTCTCGAATGTCGGCTACGTGATGAACCGCGATGCACTCCCGCAGGCTGCCGACCTCTTAATCACGCTCGAAGGCGTGAATACGGCGCTCGTGTACGGGATCACCGATACTGCGATCGCGATCTCGGCCCGGAACCGGGACATCCGGCTCCATATCGGGAACGCGCTTGCCGAGGCGTTCGGGGATATGGGGGATGCAGGCGGCCACCCGAACATGGCGGCAGCAAACCTCCCGCTCCATTATTTCGGGACTGTGACCGACAAGGTGGCGCTTCTTGACATCACGATCGAGCCGATCCTCCAGAAGTTCAAGAACCTTGTCGGCCTTGAAAACGAGGACAAGAAAAATGAGGAATGAGGGCAGGGAAACGCTCTCCTCCCCCCTCACATCCGGGTGACCGCATGGACTTTTCTCTCTGGGAGCCCCACTACCGCGAGATCCTTGATTATTTTGGATTTTCCCGCGAGGATGACGAGAAGGCGGCTCTTCTTCTCGCGACCCTGACCGATCGCGATGATCTCCCCACACTCTCCTGGCTCGTCCGGGATCGCAGTGTCGTGGTCTGCGGGAACGCGCCCTGCCTCAGAAAGGAGCTTCGCTGCATCCCCCCCGGGAGCGTGGTTGTTGCAGCCGATGCAGCAGCCGATGTCCTCTACTCGCACGGTATCCGGCCCGATGCGGTCTTTACGGATCTTGACGGGGCAACCGACCTGCTTCTGGAGATGAACGCGAAAGGAACGATCGTGGTCGTCCATGCGCACGGCGACAATATGCCGCTCCTCCGTCACTGGACAAAAAAATTCACCGGTCCGCTTGTCGCCACCACGCAGAGCACACCGCTCCCCCACGTCCACAACTTCGGCGGTTTTTCCGATGGCGACCGTGCGGTCTTTGCCGCAGATGCGCTCGGTGCGAAAACGATTACGCTCATCGGTTTTGATTTGGACGATAAGAATGTCGACCCGGTCAAGCGCGGGAAACTGATGTGGGCAAAAAAACTCCTTGCCCTGATCGGCCATGACTGCTGACGAAGATAAAAACCGGGAAGCGGTTATCCTCGACGGGTACGTGGATGAACCCGCGTGCCTTGGCGTCCCGCCGTATATTTCGCCGTATATCAGGACTGTTGCCGGAGTGCTTGCCGCCCACGGCTTTTCTGTCCGGTATTTCACCATCGACCAGCTCCGGAGCGATCCGCAGCTGGCAGTGACGATGAACCGGGTCGGCCTGCTCGTGATGATCGCCGGCGTCACCGTGCCGGGAAAATACCTTGGTGGCACCCCTGCCACCTTAACCGAGATCCAGCAGGTGGGCCACATGATCCGGGCCTCAAAGAAACTGATCGGCGGCCCCATCAGTTTCGGATATGCCGGGGAGGGCGGAAAAAAAGCCGTCCGGCAGCTGATCACCGGTTTTGATGCACTGCTTACAGGAGAGCCTGCCGTGGCGCTCGACCGGTACCTCGCCGGGGCCGAGCCCACCGGGGCATTCGATTACACCTGCACCGATCCGTGGAGCGTTCTTGGGGCCGGTATCATCGTGCAGCACCCGGACTACCCGTACGTGATGTGCGAGCTCGAGACCGCCCGGGGCTGCTCCCATGGGGCGACAGGTGGCTGCTCGTTCTGTACCGAACCGTTCTACGGACGGCCCCGGTACCGGTCCGTTGCCGGGGTCGTGGCTGAGGTTGCGGCGCTTGCATCATACGGTGCCCGGCACTTCCGGGTCGGCCGGCAGCCGGACATCCTTGCCTATGGTTCAGGAGAGGGGGAGTACCCCGCCCCGCGGCCGGACCTGATCGAGGCGCTCTTTTCCGGGATCCGGCATGCAGCACCGGATCTCAAAACGCTCCACATCGACAATACGAACCCGGCCACCATTGCCCGGCATGAGGAGAAGAGCCGTGAGGCCCTTGCCGCGATCTGCCGGTCCCACACGCCCGGGGATGTCGCCGCGTTCGGGATGGAGACCGCCGATCCGGCCGTGATCATGGCAAACAACCTCAAGGCACAGCCGGACGAGGTATTCCGTGCGATAGAAATTGTCAACGAAGTCGGGGGGGCCAGAAGGGACGGGATCCCCGAACTGCTCCCCGGCCTTAACTTCGTCTGCGGACTTGCGGGAGAAACGCCGGCGACCTACGATAAAAACGAGCAGTTCCTCTCGAGCGTGCTCGCGGCAGGACTCATGGTCCGGCGTGTCAACATCCGTCAGGTGATGCCCTTTGAAGGAACGCCGGCATACTCTGATAACACCCTCGGGAAAAACGAGCGGCGTTTTAAGGCCTTCAAGGAGTTTGTCCGGAATAAAATCGATCTCCCGATGCTCCAGCGGGTGTTCCCCATCGGCACCATTCTCCGCGACGTGCGGATCGAGGTCTCGGGCGAACTCTCCTTTGGCCGGCAGCCGGGCTCGTACCCTATCCTCGCGGGCATCCCGGTGAATCTGCCCGTCCGCACGGTAATCGATGCGGTCGTGGTGGACTGGGGCATGCGGTCGATCACGGCCCTTCCTCTCCCGCTCAACGTCAATACCCTGCCCGCAACAGTACTCCGCTGGCTGCCCGGCGTCGGGAAGAAACGGGTAGCTGCGGTGATTGCAAAACGACCGTTTGGGACGCTTGATGAGTACCGGAAGGTTGCGGGGAACTCGACACTGGACGGGCTGATACAATTCGGATAATACGGGTTTTACCCGTGCATGACACAGCACTCATGTCCTGTTCCGTGATGGTCATGAGAGAACCTCGCGTTTGCATTTTTTTAAGCCATGCAGATATATATCGCGTTTTCATGCGATGGGGAACAGCCCCGGCCCGCCTCTTCTCAATTGTTTTCCATCCAAATCATTACAACCTGACAATGCGAATTGAATAGAACGCTTCAAAGGGTTGCACCCGGGGTTTTGAGGAGAAATACGATGAAACTATCATCACGTGGCTGGTTTGCACTTACCCTCATCTTCAGCCTGTCCGTCCTCGTCTTTATATTCGCGACAACCTTCAACAAACAAACGATCGTTTCTATCCTCTCGTTTAATCTCCTGTTCCTCGGACTTGCCATCCTGTTCCGTTTTCTTGCGCTGGTGCTCTGGGGTGTGCGGATCCAGTTAATGGCAGGCTCGCTTGGTTATCGTGTATCCCTTCCGAACTGTGTGAACATGGTACTTGCCGGGCTGCTTGCCGGCACCATCACCCCCGGGCAGATGGGAAATGACCCGGTACGGGTGCACGAACTCTACCGGGCAGGAGTAAAAATCGGCGATGCCACGGCAGTGGTGGTCATGGAACGGTTCCTTGACGGGATCATCCTGACCGTCATGGGTCTCCTGATCATGGCACTGATGACCCAGTATTTCTTACATACATTCAGTCCCGCGCTCGTCATCCTTGTTATTATCGCATGGATCTTCATGATCAGTATCCTCTTTGTTCCGGTTCTTGCCATAAAATATCCGGAAAAAACAAAATCGTTCATCGTGCGGCTGATCAACTGGCTGGCCCCCCGGTTTTTCCGGTCGTCCGGGCCGGACCAGGGAATAGCCGGGCGGGTGGATCGCGAGATCGACAATTTTTTTACGACATTAAAAACATTTACGGGTACCGCCCGCCGGGGGATGCTTACCGGGGGGGTCCTGACGGCCCTGTTCTGGATCAGTGAATTCCTGGTCGCATCGGTCATCATGATGGGCCTTGGCCTTCAGCCGTACATTCTTGAATCCTTCTTCTTCCAGATCCTGATTGCCATCATCATGATGGTCCCGCTCACACCGGGTTCATCCGGTGTCACCGAGATCTCTGCATCCTCGCTGTATGCGCTGATCGTTCCCTCGGGAATGCTTGGGATCTTTGTCATCCTGTGGCGTTTTGTCACATTCTACTTAAACATCATTCTCGGTGCCCTTGCAGGTCTTGCCATCTTCAGGCGCGAGCTCGAAAAGAAAGAAAAAGAGAATGAACCCGGGAACACCGGGTGACCCCCTGTCGTCTGGGGCCGGTCATACCCCCTATTATTCCGGCGGTCTGGTTGTTTGTGGCGCTTCGTCCGGATCAGGGTTCGTGTACTCCCGTCGGGTATACGTATATTTTTTTGAGATCCCGCCGTCGAGGACAATACGGTACCATTCATAGATTGTTTTCCAGAACCCGTACTGCTCGTATCTCCGGAAATCAAACCCGACTTTCATGTCGGGATTAAAGATGACTTTTCCTTCTTTACGCATCCGGGTCGCTATTTCGAGATCGTCCCCGGCATCCATAATCCTGTACATCCCGATGCGGTCCAGGGCGTCATACCGGAAGATGGTGTTACATCCGAGCGTGTAATAATACATCCGGGTCGCCGCCCCGAACCGTATCAGGGCATCGAACAGCAGGACATATTGCCGGTTTTTCGGCGTATCTTTAATCGAGGTTACCGGGCCGAATGCAAGAACCGCTTTGGGGTTCTCGAATGAACGAAGAATCTGTTCAATCCAGTCATGGGCAACGACACAGTCGGCATCGGTTGTTGCGACGATATCATATTTCGCCCGGGTAAACCCGTCGTTTCGCGCGCCGGAGACCCGTTCAGACCCCTGGATAAACACGAGATCTGCATACTCTGCTGCAATCTCCCGTGTCCGGTCACTGGAATTTCCGTCCACGACAATGAGTTCATAGGACGTGCGGGGAACGGTCTGGCTGGACAGGGCAGACAGGCACCGCCGGATGGTTGCCTCTTCATTGTAGGCCGGGATGATGACTGATATCATGATATGCAAAATTCTGACAGGATCCTTCGGGAATTGTCGATTATTATAGGAGTTAGTCTTCAAAATAGTTATGCGGGAAAAAAATCTGACACTTCGGGTATGCAGATGACCTCCGGGATTTCCTGCCTAAACCTTTTTTAATTCAGTAACTTTCAGGATATCCGTGCGGGTTACGATCCCGACAATCCGGTCCTCGTGCACGATTGGTATCCTGCCGATGTTCCGGGTGGACATGATACGGAGAGCGTCGATCACCGAAGCCGTGGGCGGGAGGGTGATGATATCCCGGGTCATGATATCCCTGACCTGCATCGCCTCGCGGTCAATGGGTGAGGTGCGGTTTACGTCCGCAAGTGTCACCATGCCCACGAGCGAATCGCGCTCGGTGACCGGGAAACCGAGGTGCTTGCTCGCATACATCATCTCGATCACCTTTGAAAGCGGCATGTTTTCGGGCACCGTGGTCACCGGGGCAGTCATCATGTTGCCCACGGTCACATCCTGTAACAGGACGTTGTACTGGACCGCTGTAGACTCCATGCTCGCACCGATGTAAATAAAAAGTGCGATCAAAATCAAAAACGGCGAGAGGAAGAACAGGCCGATGATCCCGAAGATGACGGCAAATGCCTTGCCGACATTGGCCGCGATCCTTGTCGCACGGTCAAGGGGCATCCGGATCGCGAGCACCGCCCTGAGCACCCGGCCCCCGTCCATGGGAAAAGCGGGGATCAGGTTGAATGCAAAGAGGATGATGTTGAGCACGCCGAGGTACCCGAAGACGAAGATAAGAACACCCTGTGTGGGGGCGTCGGTGGCCATATCCGGTGTGAGGTACACAAGGCCGCAGCAGATGAGGCCAAAGACGAGGCTCATGATCGGCCCGGCAAGCGCCATGGGGAGTTCGGTTCGGGGTTCCGGCGCCCCTTCGTCCATCTGGGCGACGCCGCCGAACATCAAAAGCGTGATGCTCTGCATCTTGATGCCTTTTGCCTTCGCGACAAGCGAATGGGCGAGCTCATGGACGAGCACCCCGAAAAAGAGCCCGAGCGCGACGACCGTCCCGAGGATCCAGGGCATGAATCCCGAGGTGATGATGCTCGTATCGATCGGGATCCGGAAAATTTCCCTGAGCATGTCAGTCGTGGACCCTATCTGGCTGCCGATGATATATGCAAACAGCGGGATGACCAGCAGAAATGTGTAGTGGAGCAGGATCGGGATACCAAAAAGCCGCCCGATCCGAAGAGACCCATCCATAAAGTATGGATTATCTTTTTAACCCATATGGTATATACTTTCATCTGATAACGATGGAAACCCAGATTACTGATTTATTCGGGCTTTCGATTTACACGGACAAGGGCATGTACATCGGTGAAGTCGAGGATGTTGTCATCGACGTGGACTCGAAGAAGATCGAATCACTTGTCGTGGGCAAGGTAAACGACCAGCTCTTCGAGCTCAAGAACTACAAAGGCCTCAAGATCCCCTACCGGATCATCAGCGCCATCGATGATATCGTGCTTATCCGCCACCTGCCGGGCGCGTTTGCATCCGGCTCGATCGAGGAAGAACAATAAAGATTTTTTCAAATCGTCGCGATAGTGCGGGCGGCGCGGGACTGCCCCCTTTTCTTTCTCCCGCAAAAACACGGTGTTGTTCTATGGAAAACCGGGAGATATTTTCAAACCTTACCACGGTTTCCCCGGTGTTTGTCCGTCTCGATGGCCGCGCGTTCCACGGGCTGACTTCGAGGTTCGGGTTTAGAAAACCCTTTGATGACGGTTTCAATAATGCGATGGTCGAGGTCTGCCAGCTGCTGGTCGGGGAGAGCGGCCTTTCCCCGGTGTTTGCGTACACGTTCTCGGACGAGATCAGCCTGTACCTTACCGGGCTTCCCTTCTCGGGCCGGGTGGAGAAGATCGATTCGGTGGCCGCCTCGTACGCGGCAAGCGCCCTCACGCTTGCCCTGGGTGCAAAAGAACCGCTTGCCTTTGATGCGCGGATCGTGCAGGCAACTCCCGATTCCGCGATCGAGTACATGACCGAACGGCAGGATGAGGCGTGGCGCAACCACATAAACTCGTACTGCCAGCAGGCGCTCATCGCGGAAGGGATGGATGGGACCGATGCCGCCAGACAACTCAAGGGGATGCCGGCGCAGGAGCTCCACGAGATGATGCACAAGCGGGGCGTCAATCTCGCAAAGACGCCGGCCTGGCAGCGCCGGGGAGTGCTTGTCTCTAAAAAGGAGATCACAAAAGAGGGCTACAACCCGATCACAAAGGAGCACGTGACGGTGACACGGAGCATGGTTGCCGCAGACCGCGATCTCCCGCTTTTTTCGACACCGGAAGGGCTGGCGTTCTTAAAGAAGTTGATCTGCGGCAGGGTATAAGCCACATGTGCGGGACGGGCAACGTGCGATGGGGTGCTTTGCGGCCGGCAGCCCCGGGAGCGATCAGGTACAAATAATTGAAGAGTGTCTGCATGCGGGCGGGCGCTTTTCCGGTAACCGCCCGGTCAGCGCAAAAATTTCCGGGACATTTCTGATTTTGCCGGAAAAATTTTCGGCCAAAAAAATTTCGACCGGAAAAAATCCGGGGATATCAACAGGTGTCTGATATTTTTTAAAGGGGCTTGCCCTGACAATACCAGATCTGAGTATCCTTGCGGGAAGGCTATGACGAACCGGAAGCGGCGCCGGTCTCTCTTTTCAGAGCGGCAATCTTTGGTTCGACTGCCGGGAGAGCCTCGGTGATGACGTTCCAGACAATTTGCCAGTTGATCTCGAAATACCGGTGGATCACCTTGTCCCTCATGCCGGCAATCTCCCGCCATTCAATTTCGGGATGAGCCTCTTTGAGCGGTGCGGAGAGGTTCTTTACGGCTTCACCGATCACCTCGACTGCCCGGATCACCGCATGGGCATAATATTCGTCGTTCAAGAGATCTTCATACGTCCGGCCGGTGCTGATTTTTGTAAGAAAAAAGGATCTCCCGGTGGATATGGATCAGGAGAATCCGGTCATCCTTCAATCCAGATCACATCCTGCTCGATGTAGGGCCGGATCAGGTCGGAGAGCGAAGGTTCGGTAAGGAGATCCACGTTGCGCTTAAACAGTGCTTCAAGATAATCCGAAAGCCCGATAAAGTTGTGGAGCGTGGCGCATCCCGGTGCAAAGTCAACGAGCACATCGACATCGCTCTTTTTTGTCTGTTCTCCACGGGCAAACGAGCCGAACAGGCCGATCTTTGTCACGCCGAATTTCCTGCGGATGGCCGGTGCTGCTACGATGAGTTTTTTTTCGGCACTGCTTTTTCCTGCACTGCCTTTCTTGTGTCGTGATGCAAGCTGTCCGGGCATCAGTTCACCCATCCCTGATTGGTAAGGTGTTTGGCAACCGATCAAAATAAGGGTATGGATAGGGCAGGGGAGAAACTCCTTGGGAAACCACCCCTCGTACCGGGCCTCTGGAGACATCAGGTATTCAGGGCCTTATCTGGGCTCCGATCACCTCCTTTTTCCAGTCGGGAGGCACTTATTCCCTAAAAACAGGCACTAATTCAGGTTCAAAGTGGCATTTTCACGTCGGAGAAGTGAGGCACTAAATAGCAACGTTCCAGCGGCCGGTTTTTTTTAAAAGGTGCTAACCGGACGTGGGATCGAACAGAATGCGGATATGGGGCTCCGGGGGGTATCCGGAAGAATTCACATCGGAGAATTTTTGAGGGGTGCACAATTTCCGAATTATTTACCCTCAAAAACCCGTTCCCGGATCGATGAAAACCATCGAACCTCAGCCCAGGTGCCGGTGCAGGAGTCTCCGTCGGAGAATGAGATCCCGCCCCCTCCGGCCGGAGCGTTTTGGATGCGTTGAACTGCACAAAATGGCGAATTCCGGTACATGTTTTGGGAGATTCGGCAATATTGCGCCCCGATTGCCGGATTTCCGGGCAAACTGAACCTCTGTGGTACGCTCATAGTCCCTTTTGGAAAGCGGATCTCTTTTGGGATTGGATTAGGGTACCTGAAAATGAAAAGAAGGGGGGTTTTCCGGATCAGATCCCGGTACTCTCGAATCTGCAAACATATCCACACCATAACCATATTAACTTGCTAAGTTAACTACACTACACTGTGGATAACGAGTACCTGATCCGGCTCATCTACGAATACAACCCCCAGCTGGCAGGGCATCCCGTCGCCGTCCCGGAGTTCCGGCGGGATCTCTACGCGGAGATACAGCCATGGCTTCCAAAAAAACAGGCAATCGCTATCGTGGGCCTGCGCCGGACCGGCAAGACCACGCTCATGCGCCAGCTCATGGAAGAGACGGGCGGGGAAAAAAAGGCGCTCTTCTTCTCCTTCGA
>JBEKTA010000011.1:0-16580 GCA_049516515.1 Methanoregula sp.
CTAAATTGAGCCCCATATAATGCCCTTTAGCGGGCCATATTCGCGTTCTGGCAGCGGTCATTTTCACCATCAACAGAAAACCCATCCGGGCCCATGATCAGGCCTCAGAACGCGAATACGTGAACGTTTTATTTTGTCCGTTTTCAAAAATAAGCCCAATTTGAGGTTATTTTTAAACGGAGCCCGATACGGGCTCCTTTTGGAGTGTGAAATGGGCAATCGGGGCTCAAATTGGGCCCGGATTAGATGAGGTCTGTAAAGAGGCTTACAGGAAAAACGGCTGGATCAGGGTCAGTCTGGGTGGGGTGACATGATGCTGACTGATCTCAACGATCTTTTCTCTGATAAATTTCAATTTGCATAATTGTAAAAATTTTGGAGTTTTCAGATGCGATCACAAAACATTCCGGGAAAATTACGAGAATTATAATTCAACATCTTTAACGCCATTGAGCGCGACAATTTTGTAATGGCAGTCCCCGAGGCGATCCAGAAACTGGTCGAGAAGTACACGTTTCACCGGGACGCGTATCTTCGCGGGCAGGAAAAATACAACGAGACCCAGCTGCGGGAGGACTTTACCGACCCGTTCTTCCGCGCCCTTGGCTGGGACGTGAACAACAACAAGGGATTCTCGGAAGCGTACCGTGAAGTCCTGCACGAAGAGCCAATTCGGATCCGGGGCAAGACGCAGTTTTTCGATTACACGTTCAGGATTGGCGGGACGCGGAAATTTATTGTCGAGACCAAGAAGCCGTCTGTCAGGATCAAAGACGATGCCGACGCCGCGTTACAGTTGCGCCGCTATGCGTGGAACGCGAAACTCCCACTCTCCATCCTCACGAACTTCGAGGAATTCGCAGTCTACGACTGCACGATAAAACCAGAGAACAGCGACGCGGCGAACAAGGGGCGGATCGAATACTTCACGTACAACGAACTCCCCGAAAAGTGGGAGTACCTTGAATCCATTTTCTCGCAGGAGAGCATTCTTCGCGGATCGTTTGACAAGTACGCGCTCTCGAACAAGGGGAAAAAAGGGACGGCGGGAGTCGATGACGATATCCTTTCCGAGATCGAATCGTGGCGGGACGACCTCGCAAAGAACATCGCGCTCCGCAATACCGGGCTCTCGGTCGAGGAACTCAACTGCATCGTGCAGCGCACCATCGACCGGCTCCTGTTCCTGCGCATCTGCGAGGATCGGGGGATTGAAGAGTACCCGACGCTCCACAAACTGCTTGAAGGCGAGCACACCTATGCGCGGCTCTGCGATCTCTTCCGGCACGCGGACGAGAAATACAATTCCGGGCTCTTCCACTTCCAGCAGGAGCAGGATTCGGACGAACTACCCGACACCCTCTCGCTCTCGGTGACGATTGACGATAAGGTACTCAAAGGAGTTATCAAACGGCTCTACTACCCGGAGACGCCGTACCTGTTCTCGGTTATCCCGCCGGCAATCCTCGGTCATGTCTACGAGCAGTTCCTCGGGAAAGTGATCCGGCTCACGGACGGCCACCAGGCAAAGGTGGAGTACAAGCCGGAGGTGAAGAAGGCGGGCGGTGTGTTCTACACGCCGCAGTACATCGTGGAATACATCGTGAAGCACACGGTCGGCGAACTCGTGAAGGACAAGACGCCCCGCGATGTCGCGAAGCTCCGTATCCTCGATCCCGCGTGCGGCTCCGGCTCATTTTTGATCGGCGCCTACCAGTTCCTGCTCGACTGGCACCGGGACTGGTACATCGCAAACCTCGTCCCGGTCTTCAAGGAGAAGAACTCGGTCGCCGACCCGGCGGTGCTCGCGCTCCTGCCCGAACCGGCACCACGCGGCAAGAAGAAACTCTCGCAGGTCGATCTCCCGGTCTACAAGGCCGGCACGAGCGGGGACACCACAAGGACCCGGAGCGACTGGCGGCTCACGACTGCCGAGAAGAAGCGGATTCTCCTCAACAACATCTACGGCGTCGATATCGATCAGCAGGCCGTTGAAGTCACGAAACTCTCGCTGCTCCTCAAGGTGCTCGAAGAGGAGAACGAGGAGAACATCGACAAGCAGCTCAAACTCTTTGCGGAGCGGGCACTCCCGAGCCTCCACGACAACATCAAGTGCGGGAACTCGCTGATCGGCTGGGATGTCATGACTCCCGATATGCCGGCCGATGAGATCAAGCGGATCAACCCGTTCGACTGGGACACGGAGTTTGCCGATATCATCAAGGCAGGCGGGTTCGATGCGGTGATTGGGAACCCGCCGTATGTCAGGCAGGAAGGGTTGAAGGAGCAGAAGAATTACCTTGAAGCGCATTATGTAGTCTATCAAGGAACGGCTGATCTCTATACCTATTTCATTGAGAAAGGCATTTCTCTCCTACGGCCTAAAGGCATCTTCTCGTATATCGTTTCGAATAAATGGCTGCGGGCAAATTATGGAAAACCACTTCGCCAATTTATACTAACGAAACAAATTGAGGATATTATAGATTTCAAAGATTTGCCAGTTTTTAAAAATGCAATCGCGTATCCATGTATTATTCGAATTTCCAATGAAAAACCCACACACGAATTTTATGCATCGAAAATTGAGGCTCTCGATTTTCCAAATCTTGATGATTACGTGAAAACTATCTGTCATCCGATTGATCCTTGTAATCTAAATAATGAAGGGTGGACACTTGGAGATCCTCAAACAGAAAACCTCTTGAAAAAAATCCATGAAAATGGAATCCCTATTGAAAAATATGTAAATGAACAAAATTACCGAGGAATAATCACTGGATTTAATGATGCATTTGTCATTAGTGAAGAAGTAAAAAACAATTTGATTAGAGAAGATCCTAATAGTGCAAATGTAATCAAGCCGTTTTTATTAGGTCGCGATGTCAAAAGATACCGCCCGTTACATCATGATAATTACTTGATTTATATTCCGTGGCATTTTCCATTACACACTGATCCGTCTATTACCGGTGCATCTAAACAAGCAGAAAATGAATTTAAAAGCCAATATCCGGCCATATACAATCATCTCTTACAATTTAAAGAAAAATTAATGTCTCGAAATGCTGATGAAACAGGCATTCGATATGAATGGTATGCTCTACAACGGTACGGTTCGTTTTTTTACACAGAATTTGATAAACCAAAGATAATATATCCGAATATCTGCCAGCGACCGGAATTTACTTTCGATGAGTCGAAATATTACACAAACCAAAAATGCTTCTTTATTCCACGAGATGACAAATATCTCCTCGGGATTTTGAATAGTAAATTAAACCATTTCTTATTCAAAACGCTCTTACCAAAGTTGCAAGGACAGTTTTTTGAACCAAGTTGGGTTTTCTTCAAAAATTTCCCCATCCGCACCATCAACTTTGCCGACCCCGCAGACAAAGCCCGGCACGATAGCATGGTCACGCTCGTGACAAAGATGCTTGACCTGAACAAGAAGGTGCAGGACGCCCGCCTCGAACAGGAGAAGACGCAGTTGTCCCGGCAGGTTGAGGCGACGGATGCGGCTATTGACAAACTGGTGTACGAGTTATATGGGCTGACACCGGAAGAGATTGCGATTGTGGAAGGAGGATAATTTTTTATTAGTGGATATGAATGAAAAATAGGGATTTTCAAATCTGATATCGAGAACTTTTTTTTAATAAGTTTTGAGGATAATGCTTTGCACGCCCATAATAGTCTTTAATCATACAAAGACGTTGATGTCTGTTTTCTTACTAGTATATTTATTATCGATTTTATCTCTGTAAAATGCTATAATCTTGATGATGCCCCTAAATCCTTCCGATCTAATATTTTGGACAATTGTTTCATATTCTCTATATATGATAAAATCCTCTCCGGGCATCAGAGTAAATGGCAATTGATTTATAGAATACTGATCTTTTCCGACAAGATGTAGAATTTTTCCATTTGGTAAATTAACACCACATGATGATAGTTTAACAGGAATTTTTCCTATATTTAGTGCTGTAAAGGCTAAAAGCAACGGACTGGTTTCTATACCGGGTGTCGTTACAAAACAACTTGTAATAGTTACCTTAATTCGAGGTTTATTATCCCTCCATTGAAGGTAAAAATTGAAAATTGATAATACTAGCCCTGCAACTGCTACAATTGCAATAACAATTTGAATGAATAAATCATCTGCCATCAAAATTTAATGAATCGTAAAAAGGATAAATCTAATCAAATATATCTGATTGTGTTTTTTGTCGAGAGATCTGTTTAGCATCCCTGCTGTGACTTATTCTATACGATCCAAAAATTTAATGTCTTTATAAATTATATATTTTTGATAAATGAAAACAATTAGTGCCGAAGAAATCTATTCAAAGTATCCTTACTACCGTAATGTAGATCTGTTAAAACAATCTGACATTTTGGTCATACCCATATATATCGATAAATTCGGCCCGGCACAATCTAGAATTTTTAAAAACGGCTCTTCCAAATACAACGTTAAATTTTATTCAGAAAACCCGGATTCCCCCGTAGAAATTGCATTATTTGCCGCAGTATCTCCTCAAGACTATTTACAATTGGGTGAGATAATACTCTCCTCAATTAACATCTTAATTGAGGTTTACAAAATTTTAAAGGAAGCAACTCCAGATAAAAAATTTAAAATCAAACAAACGATAAAAAAAGATGAACATAGTTTCTATGAATTCTCTTTCGAAGGAGACATAGAACAATATAAAGAAACTATGGATCAAAACTGGTTAAAGTTGTTAAAAGAGCCAGAGCAACGATAATAATGGGAGGATTAAATCAAAACTATGCTGTAAAATGCGCGTTTTTGATAAAAAAAACTTCGAATTGCCATTATCGTCCAGTTAACTAAACGACAATGCTTGTCACCCGGATGCCTGACCTGAATAAGAGGTTGCAGGACGCCCGCCCCGGACAGGAGAAGACGCAGTTGTCCCGGCAGATCGAGGCGACGGATGCGGCGATTGATACGCTGGTATACGAGTTGTACGGGCTGACACCGGAGGAGATTGCGATTGTGGAGGGGAATAAACCCTCTTAAATACCGGAACCAAATACCTGTATACAATACGGGGAGCAGGCATGGACTTCAAAATTGCGATTGAACAGGACGAGGATGGCTGGTACATCGTTACCGTACCGGCACTCCCGGGCTGCGTCTCTCAGGGAAAGACCGAGGCAGAGGCGAAGAAAAATATTGCCGAAGCCATCGAACTGCACTTAAGCGCGCTCGCCCGCGACGGCATCCCCCTCTATCAGCGGCCGGGTACAAAAGAGACATTTGTCGCCGTTGACATATGACGGACAAACTCCCTATCCTTTCCGGCCGTGACGTTATCCGGGCATTGGGGAAACTCGGATATATCGTGAATGACCAGAAAGGAAGTCATATCCATCTCCGGCATCCGGTCCGGCGCCCGCTGACCGTACCCAACCACCCGGAAATTGCCCGGGGTACCCTGCGGATAATTATCAAGGATGCTGATCTGACCGTTGAACAATTTCTTGAATTGTTATAATATCAGTTCCATTTTTTTTCACGCCGGGGGTGATGTTTCCTCCCCCTCCGAACCCTCAACGTTGCCGACCCCGCAGACAAAGCCCGGCACAACCGCATGGTCACGCTCGTCACGCAGATGCTTGACCTGAACAAGAAGGTGCAGGACGCCCGCCTCGAACAGGAGAAGACGCTGCTGTCCCGGCAGATCGAGGCGACGGATGCGGCGATTGATACGCTGGTGTACGAGTTGTACGGGCTGACTGAGGAGGAGATTGCGGTTGTTGAGGGGCGCGGGAAATGAAACAATATATTCATCTGACAACATACGCAAGATAGACATTACTAAAAAGGGGGATATTTTTTAATGACAACTGATTCCGGCGAATGGTTCCGCCAGGCGCAGTATGATCTCGGTACTGCCGAATCCCTTGTCTCCGCAGGACGGTATCCCCCGGCGATATTCTTCACCCATCTCGCATTGGAAAAAGCCTTAAAAGCGTTATACATAGAAAAATTCAATGACAATCCGGAAAAGACTCACAGCCTTATTTATCTGGTTGAACTTCTAGAACTGGAACTACCGCAACACTATATTGACTCGCTGTTTGTCATCAACCGTATCGGGGTGACCGGACGCTATCCCCATAACCTTGAAGAAGTCCTTGAACAATATACCAAAGCAAAGACACAAAAAATCATATCCGAGACAAAGGAGATCCTGACATGGTTGATGCAAAAGTCCTCGAAACGGTAAATTTTTTTGGCACACAACTCCGGAATAACGGAGTCCGCATCAACAACCTTATCCTTTTTGGTTCATCGAGCACGGGCACCGCAACAACGGGAAGTGATATCGATATCGCAATAATCTCCGAGGATTTTACAAACCGGGATATTTTTGATCGGGCACTTCTCACAAAAGATGCGGAGATGCATACCGTGAAAAAATTCAAAGTGCCACTTGACATCATCACGTTAACCCCGGAAGAATACCTGGATCAAAAATCCCTGATTGCAGGCACGATCAGGAAAGGGATTACACTTCCAACGGTATCTTTGGCATGAAAATGAAAACCCTTCAAGAAATTCATACAATAGGCATGGCCGCACTCTTGACAGCCCTCGGCCCTGACGATGCGATCCGGTTCCTCCAGATCTATGAAACAGGCAGCGGTGACTGGACAAAAGACCGGAAAAAGATCCTTGAAAACGATCCGGATAAAATTATCAAAAGCATCATGGCGCGAAGAAAAAAAGTCCCGGCTCCATGAACACGCCTCCTGTTTTTCTCCCGTCAATTACCGTTCGTTCCCTGTTTTTTGCACCATCAACTTTGCCGACCCCGCAGACAGCCTGGTACAACATCAGGGTTACGCTTGTGACAAAGATGCCTGGCCTGAACAAAAAGGTGCCCGCCATGCCTCTAAAGAGGCCCTGAGGCGGGGAGCCCTCCCCATTCTTCGGTACGAGCCTTTAGCCTTCCAAAAAAAGTCCGATACTCCGGTCTCACACCATCAGCAGGTACGCCAGAAGCGAGAGCAGGAATGCCAAAAGCAGCATCGCAAGCGAGAGCGGCGCCACAAAGACGAGCATCGCGTTTACGGTGCTCGCGAGCTGGGAGATCCGGTTGGAGCCAAAAACAACGATATGCTCGCACTGCGCCGTGGTTGCTGCACACTCGGCCGGTCCGAGGTCATCGATGGCGGCCTGCACAGTATGCAGGACCGCGGGAAGGAACGTTTCGACCGGGATTGCGAGGCCCACCGGGTTCTTCCCGGTGATCGTGTTCACCACGTGGGAGTCGGTGGTCATCACTTCTGCCGCATCGACAAGCGTGAGGATCTTCTCAAGCAGGATGTCGCGGACACCGGTCGCCATGTTGTTGCCATCGAACAGCACGTAGGCGGTCTTCTGGCCGGCAGTCTCTACGACCATGACCTGCACGCCGAGATCGCCAAATCCCTCCTCCCGGGAGTAGGGCAGGTGCTGGCAGGCATAGCCGACAGAGAACTCTTTGAGGTCTGCCGTGCGGCAGGATTCCATCGCCTGCATCGCACCGTGCTGGTACTCAAGGGCAGTCTGAGTTGCCTGGAGGACCGGGGATGAGAGATCGGTCATGCAGTTGTGGCCGTCGACAAACGCGACGTGGGGGAACCAGCGGTGCCCTTCGGCCATGATGCTCATGCCGATCGAGAAATCGAGGTCCTCGGTCTTCTGCGGCGACCGGGTCGTCACGATAAGCATCGCCTCGCCAAAGCGCTGGTACAGCACCTGCACGGAGCCGCACGAGAGCCGGGCGGAACGGGTCGCACCCGGCGTATACGTGCGATCCTCTTTGGTGCGCTCGATCGCGTCGATTACTTTTTCGATCTCGCTCTCGGAGACAAGGTTGAAATCGTGCGTGGCGCACCCGTGGGCGACAAGCGTCTCCTCTTCCATCCGGTCATGGATCACCCGGGGCAGGTTCCCGCCCCCGATCTCGCCCATCGGGCCGGGGTGGAGGTTCGGGACGGTAAAGAGCACGGGTTTTTTGGAGGTCCGACAGAAGAAGAGGCAGACCTGCGGGACGAAGATCTCCTCGCCGATCTCGCGGAAGAAGTTCTCCATGCCCTTTGAGGACCCGTCGGTCATGTGCGCGATAAAGGCGTTGACAAACGCGAGCCCCCGTATATGGAATGCCCGGTAGAGCGGCCGCTCGATCAGCCAGATGAGGATCGCAAAGCCAAGGCCGAAGACAACATGGAGGACAAGAGCGAAGAGCCCCCATTCCGGCGAGAAGAGGAAACATCCCACAAGGACGCCCACGCCGCTCTGGGTCACGGCCGGCAGGATCATCCGGGGTAAGCGGTAATCCGAGATCGCGACGAGTACAAAGAGGCGCAGTCCGAAGACGAAACCGAGGGAGACCCCGTAAAAAAGCGGGAGATACCGGATACCGCCGGCGAGCGAAGCGAAGGTGATGATAACGGCAAAGACCGTGCTCGCGAGCGCAAGGAGCGCCGACCGGTTCCAGGTCATTGTCTTGCCGGAGTACTCGATGATCGGTTTTGTCAGGAGGAATGCGGCAATTGCCGGGAGAGTAAAGGCAAGCGTGCCCGAGAACGGGAGGTAGACCCAGGCGCGGGCGCTTGCGCCATCGATGACGAGGCCAAGGATAACGAGGATCAGGAGCGAGACCGGCCACGATGGCGCCGTAAAGAGGTATTTCGTGAGCTGCCCGAGCTTGACATCGCTTCCGGTCGCCATCAGGCAAAGCCCCCGGGGATCAGTTCAGACCGTTTAGCACCCGCCCGGATCTCCAGGTACCGGACATCCTGCCCCGGATCGATCGCTTTCCGGATGGCTGGAATCGACTCCCCGCTCCCATACACTGGGGATACCCGGCTCACTGTATTACCCCCTCGTTGGGAGTGCTTCAATCGTGCCGAAGTGTGCACGGTACCGTTCGAGCATCTGCGCCCAGGTAGGCAGGTGGGTCTGGCACCCGACGTGTTCCACGACATAGGACGCCGTGACTGTCCCGACCCGGCAGCAGGTCAGGGGCGTGTAGCCCCGGACGTACGCGGAGAGGAACCCGGACCGGTATGAATCGCCGGCACCGGTGGGATCAGCGAGCGTCACCGGTACTGCCGGGATGATATGCTCTGCTCCACCCATATACAGCGTGCTCCCGTCGCCGCTCATGGTAAAGATCGCCATGGTGACCTCCTTTATGAGCGCTTCCCGTGTCACCCCGAGTGTCGTGCACATCTGCTTTACCTCGTGCTGGTTGGCAAACAGGATATCGGCATTCCCCAGAATGGATTCGAGCTGCTCTTTTGTATACCAGAACACGTCCTGTCCCGGGTCAAAAGAAACAAACTCACTTTTTTCCGCCACCCGGCAGTTGAACTCGGGATCGGCGGTCGCCATGTGGACGAGAGGCAGCGCCGGGGCCTCCGCCGTCGCAAACGCTTTCGAGGCGCCCCATTCAAAGAACGTCATCTGGCTGCCGGCGTCGTCCGTAAACATAAACGCGGTCGGCGTGTGGGTTTTTGGCACCACAAAGAACTGCCGGTGGATACCCAGTTTGTCCATCCAGATCTCGTACTCGCTGCCGGCAAAGTCGTCGCCGACACAGGAGTGGAGCGTAACTGCTTCGCCGAGCACGGCAATCCCTGCCGCGATGTTCGCCGCCCCCCCGCCGAAAAAAACCTGCCGGTCCGTGATATGGGTCGAGTGGTTTTCTTCCGGGAGATGGTGCACGCGGGAGATATGATCGACTGCCGTGTGCCCGACGATATGGATCATAGTTCCTGCACGTCCAGCTGTTTTAGGGGGATCTCGCGGAGGGCTTTACCGATCACCGACTTTGCAATCCGTGCGGCATGCTCCTTTGATTCAGCCCTGAATACTTTCATCTCAAGCACGAGACCGACAAGCGCGGTGTCAGCTACCACAATCGCACTCGAGAGCGGCTGGTCGCAGAACGGGCAGGCAAGCATGCCCGCCTCAACTTCCACGAACTTTGCAGACGGGTTGAGCCGTTTCCCCGCTTCGCTGATTGCGATCCCGATGGCATCGTCAAGCGACTTTGCTTCCTTGATATACCACGCAGATTCCAGTGTCACCAGATAGTCAGGCATTTTTTATCTCCCTGTTTGATTCCCGCCGTTTTACCACTCGTCGCGGTGGACGTGTTCCCCGATATCCATGCGCTCCGCCAGCCGTGCCGGCGGGTGACCGTGCCCGGTTACAAGGATCGCAATCGGCCGTATATGAGGGGGCAGACCAAGAATTTCCCGCACCGCGTCCTCGTCAAACGCCCCGGTCCAGCAGGAGTGGAGGCCCCGGGCATGGGCGGCAAGCATCATGTACGTGCAGGCGATGGTTGCGTCCTCGACAGCGTAGAGGATGCCCCTCTCGCCGTACTGCGACATCGAACGCACATAATTGGCCGAGACCACAAAGAGAGTGGGCGCATCCTCGACGTGCTGCTGGCCGAACGCCGCTTCCGCAAGCGCGGTCCGGGTGTCATCGTCGGTCACCACGACGACATCCCATGCTTCGAGGTTGCCGGCGCTCGGTGCCGTGCCCGCACAGGATAGAATATAACCTGTCTCGTCATCCGAAAGCGGCGTTCCGTCGTACTCCCGCACCGATGACCGGTACGAGAGAAATCCCAGAAAATCAGAGGAGTCCATGATCCGAGAGTACCTGCCATGCTGCCTGCGCCGGGGTGGTAGATGCACTGATAGCCACGGCGAGCTTTTCTGCGGCCTGCTCGGGCTTGTCGCTCTCCACAAGTGAGATCGCCTCGTTTAAGGAATCTGCCGCCCGCTCGAACTCCCGTTCACCCGTGCCCTTTGCGGCAAAGAGCACTTCGCTCCTGACCTGTTCCATGAGGAGGAGCAGCATTTTTTTGCCGCCGCCCTTCTGGGTATCCGAAAAGCCGGTGAGCGCCGAACAGAGCTGGGAGACAACGATCAGTTCGGATTTTGCCCGTTCGCCGAACTGGTAACTTTTCACTGCGGTTGGAAGATCCATACTCACCATAGTCGCTGGAGATAAATGATAATTATGATTGGAGCGGACGAAACGAAAAAACGGTTCGCAGCAGATGCTCCGGAAAACGGGTCAAAAAATTGCCTTGCGGGGCAGGACAACTGCCCCGTTTATTATTCACTGATTACAAGTCAGCCGTCAGGATTACCTGGCTGCTTTTGCCTTCGCGCCAAGCATGGAGACTTTCGCGCGGCGCATGCGCCTGCGGATGAGCGGGCTTGCAGTAGACTCGTTCAGACCCGAGCCACCGGACCGGTCGCCGCCGCTGCGTCTTCCGCCACGGCTGCCGCCGCGCCGGGCGCCACCCCGGCCACCCCGACCGCCGCGCTGCTCTTCAGCTGCGGCCTGATCGATCTTCTTTAAGTTGATGCTTGACTTGAATCTCTGATTGGGTCCCGGGCTCTTGCGTTCTCCTTCTTTTTTGGGAACGAGCCGGATCTGGCCCTTGACGCCTTTTACCTGTGACCAGAGGGTTGTACCTGTCTTGCCCATGTGTTAAAACTCCTTATCTAATTCTGCCGTGCGACTGATAAAGGTTGGGGAGGGGTTTCTTCCCCCGGATTAAACAAAAATTCCCTGATCATTCAGGTTTCCGTGCATCCACACAGATGTTATACGCGAGCTGGGGAATCCGGCGTTCGATGAACGGTTCCACCCTTTGTGCGAGGTTGAAGAGCGGATCGAACATGTCGATGTGTGCAAACGAGCACCAGCTGACCCGGACATCGCAGAACCCCGCTTCGCTGAAGAGATCGTACATCTCATGTTCGTCATAGTAATGCTCGCCGAAATCCTTCATCACGACATGTTTTACCCGGATCTTCTCGCTTATGTGGTAGATGGCCGGTATGCCGGAGGTGAGCAGTTTTTTCCCGAGCGTGCAGATCGAGATCGCACCTCCCGGGCGCAGCACCCGGTATGCTTCGCTGAGCATGGCCTCGGGATCCCGCAGGTAACTGAAGACAAGGAGGCTTGAGACCGCATCAAAGGAGTTGTCACGGAACGGGATTGATTCCCCCGTTCCCACGGTAAAATCGCAGCACGCGCAGCGGCCCCGTGCCCGTCCGATCATGTTCCTGCTCAGGTCGATACCCACCGCGGTCCCGCCATTATGGAGATATTTCTCGACAAAGAGGCCGGTGCCGCACCCGATATCAAGGAGTGCGCCACCTTTGGGGAGGGCTTTCATCACATGGCGGCTGAGGTGCGTATGGTAGCACCGCCCGCGAGGGTAATCGTAATGAGTGTCATAGACGTCGGCAATATCATCGTAATGCTGCTGGATTTTCTCCTGTTTTACGGAGCTCATGAGAATATCTCCTTTACGCCGGTTGCAAAGGCATCGATCTGGATATACTCGCTGTTCACGTGCCCGAGACGGGCATCTGCATCGGCGAGGGCAAGTGCAAGCAGAGGGTGGTTGTACTCCCGGTGGGCGATAGTCCGTATCTCCGAGAGGACTTCCCGGCCCGAGAGCCCGTAATCGATCATCAGGGATTCAAGCTGGCGGATGCCCCCTTTTAAGTCGCCGGACTTTATCAGGGTGAGAGCCGAGGCGGCGACCGTGCCGGTCTCCGATTGGGACAACTCGGCAAGATTACTGCACGAGCCGGCTTCAAACGCAACCTGCAGCATCAGGATCGCCCTGCGCATGTCCCCCTGTGCGGCCTCGGCAATCAGTTCGAGGTCGTCGTCTGAACAGGAGAAGTCTGCACCCTGCTGCTCCCGCCCCCGGATCGCCGCAAGCTGATCGATAATGACATCCAGGGCTGCCGGTGCAAAGAAGAGCGGGAGGCAGCGCGAGCTGATCGCCGGGATGATCGCGCTCTGGTTTGTGGTGGAGAAAACAAACCGGCAGGTGCCGCTGTACTGTTCCATAATCCTGCGTAATCCCTGCTGGGCATCGCGGGTGAGGGCATGTGCATCCTCAAAAACCATGAGCTTAAAGTCCGCATCGAGCGGGCGCATCGAGGCATACCATTTCAGGATGTACTTGAAGTTCACGATCAGGCTCTGGCTCTTCTGGTACAGGTGGGTATATCGCTCGTCCTCTTCAAGCAGTTTTTTTCCCTGCGAGAAAAGGTCGGCGGTCTGGAAGATCGATGTGTTTGCCTCCCAGTTCTCACCATAGAGCCGCTCTGCAAAACACCGTATCGCTGCGCTCTTGCCGGTCCCGTGCGGGCCGGTAAGCATCAGGTGCGGGATCGTGCCGGAGGCCGCGCAGGAAACAAGGAGTTCTGTGACCCGGTCCTGACCCCTGATATCTTCAAGCCGCGCCGGGCGGTAACGTTCAATCCAGAGCATGACAAAGCCTCGCTGCCATATCATCCCGTGCTTCCTTAAGGAACGCAGGGTTGTCCAGCGCCTTGATAAGACCGCGGCACTCTTCATCGGTAAGCGACATGCAGGCATCGGTGATCACCGGGAGGGCCCGGGTCACTTCGTCAACGATGGTCAGGGTCGCCTTCTTTGCCGTGCGGGAGAGGGGATTGAGATCGATCGCGATCACCTTTTTTCCCATCCCGACAAGCACCTCACACCGGTCCCCGTCTTCGAGCGGAACAAGCACAACGTCCGCTGCATACATCCCCTCGCGCCGGCAGAAGGCCCGGTCGTGTGAGAGCGGGAGCAGGCGTTCAGCCTCACCGGAAAAAACGTCGGCCCCCGTATCGCGAAGCAGGGCTTCGATCTGCTGCACGCGTTCCGGGGTCCGGTGGAAGAGGTTGACCTCGACTTTTGCACAGCATGCCTTCTGAAGGAGCGCGATCTCTCGTGCGGCAAGCGCTGCGGTGTTGCCATTTACCGAGATGACCGGGCGGCTCGCGGTGCGGAGCAGGGCGGCAGCGGTCCGCTCGGCCCGGCGGGCACTTTCGCTCGTTTTCTCCCCGAGCAGGTAATCGAATGCCTCGCCACGCCCATGAGAGGTCAGTCCTTCCCACGAGACAATGCCTTTTCGTGCGCAGTCAGCAAGGTGTTCGCGGGTGACAAGCGATGTGTACCTGGGGTGGTCTTTTGGGATCATGCGGCAGCCTCCATGATCCTGACCCCAGCTTCTGCCATACCCATTTCGTACACTTCCCCAAACGGGCGGAGCACATCGCAGGCCCGGTCTCCATAGGCAAATACCCCTTCGCCAAGCATCGTCATGGCCGAGGGGATACGGTGTCGGTCGCATTCGGCAAGAACACGCTGCACCGCTGGCGTCTCAAGTCCGCTTTTTGCGGAAAATTCCCGGCAGCATGCAAAAAAGTCCGTGAAGGTTTCAGGCTGCTGGTCAGGGAACGCCGCGGACACCTGTGCCATCTGCGCGGGAGAGCCGAGCACATCCGGCGTATGGATCGGACCGAAACTGACGGCACAGACCGGGGCATCAAGATCAAAACAGCGGAGGATCGTGCCATGGATACCGGGGCCTGTCCTTACCACGCGCCCGCCTCCCTGGCATGCGGCGACATCCCCGAGGCCGGTGCGAAAAATGACCTCGGTCTCGTGGGCCACCTCGGCAATCTCATCGGCCGACAGCCCGAGATCGAGGAGCCGGTTTGTGGCCGTAAGCGTGGCAAGCAACGCCGCTGCCGAGAGACCGAAGCCGGCGCTGATGGGAAGACGGCAGGATGTTTCAACCGCGACCGTGACACCCAGTTTTTCAAGTGCCGAGGCAAGGGGAGGAGACGAACGGGAGACTTCAACGGGCACTCCCTCATGTGACCGTACCCGTACGACAACAGAGGCCCGCTCTGCCGGTCTCACGGTCGCCGTCACCCCCTCGCTTATCACAATACCGGCGCCGATGCTCCCTGTTGTTGCCGGATCACGCCCGTCCACTCTCTTAAAATATCCAGAAATGTGGCCGGGGCAGAATGCCGTAACGGATGCGGGTGTCATCGCAGTAGGGTACCTGTCATACATTGTTGGACGTCCGGCTTTTTTAGGAGTTGTGCTCAACAGGAGTACGCGGGAAGATGACGGTCAGGGAGCCCCGGTCTCCTTCATACCCGACAGGATCTCCTCCCAGATCCGGGCAGCAATCTTCTCTTTTGTCCCGGAAACGGGTTTACCCGTCTTTGTATTTCCGGTCAGGACACGGTACGAGCCGGTGGAGGTCCCCATGCTCTCGGGAGTGTTCGTCACCACCATCCACGCGCCGCGTGCGAGCAGGGCCTTTGCTTCCGGCAGGGGAGATCTCCCGATCTTAAAGGCGATGACCCGGGTCTTGTGCTTCAGGACACTGTCGATCAGTTTCGGGAGCGGGGAGAGGTTGAGCGTGACCGGTTTTCCGCTTGCAATCTTCCCGTCAACTTTCTCCGGGGCAAAATCCGAGATGGCAGCCGCACTGATATACAGGTCGGGACTCCCTTTTTTCAGGTACTTCCCGATCGCGTCTCTCATCTCCCCAGAGGTTTCTACCGGCACGTTCTGCACACAGGGGAGGGTATCGCTGTGGACGATGGTGACATCGGCGCCGAGCCGGTAGGCTTCGAGCGCGAGTTCCTGTCCCATCCGGCCGCTCGACCGGGTCGTGAGAACCCGCACATCGTCCACCGGTTCGCGGCAGGCCCCGCTCGTAATAAGCACAGTCTTCCCGGCAAGCGGGCGACCGAGGATCGCCCGCTCGCACCGGAGGACAATCTCGTCAATATCTGCGATCTTTGCCTTTTCTTCCTCAATCCTCGGGCCGGCAACCCCGACACTCCACGATTCAAGGGTCTTGATATTCCGGATAACCGCCGGGTGCCGGTACATGCTGTGATGCATCGCAGGCACCACGAGCACCGGCATCCCGCTCCCGATCGCCGTTGTCGCAAAGGTCGTGACCGGGGTGTCGTCGATCCCGTATGCGATCTTCCCGATCGTGTTTGCCGTGCAGGGTGCGATGAGCAGGAGCGATGCACTCCCGCCGTCGCCGCAGAAGATCACGTGCTCCACCAGACCCGTGAGCCGGGTGATAGTCTCGCGGCCGCTCGCGTACGTGAGCGCATCGGGGTGGATAATTCCCTGCGCCGCTGTGCTCATGACCGGCTGGACAATGGCACCTTTCCTGCGCAGCGCATGGATCAGCTTTACCGTCTCGACCGCCGCGATGCTCCCGGTTACACCGATCACGATCTCTTTTCCGGCAAGGGTCTGTACGGTCATGCGAGGGTCACGTCCTGCACCACGTGCCATGTGTGCGGGCGGTATTTCTTTACCTTATGTACTTCGATAGTGGGAGAAAAACCTGCGCCTTTTGCCGAGGCCCGGATCGCTTCGGTCATGTCGCCGATGCTGTGGACGTGGAGGACGCTTCCTGCATGCACGTGGGAAAAGACTGCGGGCAGGATGGTCACCGCATCGAAATGCCCCATGACGACCCGGTCGTAGTCGCCGGAAAGAAGCGTGCGGCAGTCCCCGCAGGCAGCCTCAACCCGTTTTTCAAGCCCGTTTTCCGCGATATTCCGTTGCAGGTACCCGAACGCAACCGGGTTGATCTCCATCGCGTGGACCCGTGCCCCGCTCCCCGCCATCGGGATCGTGAAGTAGC
>JBEKTA010000012.1:0-16226 GCA_049516515.1 Methanoregula sp.
TCGCGCCGCTCGGGGCTGCTCAGCGGCAGGAACCGCTCGTCCCGGACGTGGACGTGGTAGCCCCTCCCCCCGGAGAAGACAAGGGCGATGGCCTTCCTGTCCATGCCGAACTCCTCGATGAGGATCGCGAGGAGTTTCTCAGTCTCCTCTTTGACCCTTGCCAGCATCTGGTCGTAGGGGCCCCGCATGAGATGGTCGGCGTCGAGGTCGAAGATCAGGTCGGCCCCGCACCAGCCTTTTTCAGCCATGGTCGGTGCATCCGGTTTCTCGTAATAGGCAGTCGAGTAATAGATATGGGAGGGGACGAGATTTTTGATATAATCGAAGAGCTCCGCACGATCGGTAAATGCGATGTGCCGGCGCATCCGCATCCCGGTCGCGCCGGGATTAAACAGGACAAAACCCCATTCCCGCTGCTCAAGCGATGACGGGGAGACCAGCATTGCCTTCCGGTAATACTCGGTGAACCGCTGCCGCACAAACTCCGTGGTTGCCGGGTTCATGACATCTCCTTTACCATATAGGGCCCTCTGCGCTCATATCCCTGTCTCCGGTAATAGGGCCGGACGCCGATACCGCTCATGATCGCGACGCGCACAAACCCTGCCATTTTTGCGATCTCTTCGGCGCGGGAAAGGAGGATCCGCCCGAAGCTCCGGTGCTGCCACTCTTCTGATTCTGCCGCATCCTGACCAACCGGGACAAGACTCCCGTAGATATGGAGCTCGCGGACGAGAGCGGCACCATGAAGTTCCGGTCGGAACTCTAACGACGGGAACCGGAGCCGGGCAAACCCGATCAGCGAGTCCCCCGAGACCGCGGAGATGAAATGTTCGGTTCCGCCGCAGCACTCATACTGGATCACCCGTATGTCCGATTCCACTTCAGAGGGCAGTCTCCCGATCTCCCGGCACCGGATGCAGCGGCAGTGCCGGCCCTGCGCGGCAAGACGGTTCTGGGCCAGCTGCCGGAAGTTGGAGTGCCGGGACCCGGCCACGATCAGTTTTGCCGGGATGTCGCGCTGGACCCGCGAGAGCCGCGTGTACTCCGGGATGAGCGTTTTTGCATATGCGATGAGATCGATGAGTTGCTCTTCATCGTACGGTGCATACCTCTTGAGCTCCCAGAGTTCCTCGATCTCGGAACCGGGGGTAACAAGCGTGGGGTATATTTTCAGGAAATCCGGCTTGAACCGGGGATCGGAGAAGATCGTCTCGAACATCTCCCGGTCAGCTGCGATTGTCGAATGCGGCAGGTTGGGCATCATGTGGAACCCGACCTTGATGCCGGCATCACGCAGGAGACGGTTTGCCTCGGCAGTATCGGTAACGGTACAGCCCCGACGATTGAATGCAAGGATTGCGTCATCCACATGCTGGACACCCAGCTCCACCTTGGTAACCCCGAGATCGAGCATCCGGTTGATGTGCTCTTTTTTGCACCAGTCCGGGCGCGTCTCGAACGTGATCGCAACGCACCGGACATCTGATGTCTCGTTTGCCGCCTCGACCTCTGTACTGGAAGGTACGGTTGCTGCCGGTGCGTTCCCGGGGTATACATTCATCGCCTCGATGCACCGGGCGACAAACTCATTCTGGTACTCCACGGGACGGGCGGTCATCGTCCCACCCATCACGATCAGTTCCACCTTTTCGACCCGGTGTCCCAGCGTCTCGAACTGCCCAAGCCGGGCATGGACCTGCGCAAACGGATCGTAGTTATGCTCGCGGGCCCGCTTTGCCGCAGGCTCCTCTCCCGTATAACTCTGCGGCGACCCGAACGGATGCGCCGGCCCGCCCGGGCAGGGCAGGCATTTACCGTGCGGACACGGATAGGGCGAGGTCATCACGGCGACCGGTGCGACACCAGAAAGGGTACGGGTGGGCTTGACCAGCAGGATCCTGCGCAGGGTCTCCCGCTCTTCAGGAGTCGCAGCCGCCAGTATCTCCGAATTCTTGGGAACTGCCGTGAGCCGGTACTTCCGGCAGAGGGCTATTTTCGCGGCAACAATCCCGCTGTCACCCGGAGGCAGGGAAAGGATGCGGGAGATAATCTCCCGTAATGCCAGTGCCTCATCCATAACAGTTAATGTTCGACTGCAACCTGCGGTGTCGACGCGGTTGCAGTTTCAGGAGAATAGTTCACCACATGCACATGGTGGTGTCCGTTGATATGAGTTACAATCTCTTCGCCCAGTGTGAGAAGTGCGTCTTTATGGGCTTTTTTATCCTTATGAATATGTACCGGTGATATTTCGAGAGCATCATAGCGTTCGGTTGCAATTTCCTCATTCGTTGTGTTCTCGTAATACTTCCTGATGTGTACCATCAGCATATGCAGATGCAGTAACTCTTCCTTTTGCACACTATCGCCTTCTCTCTGAAAAGTTATTTTTTCTGTGCGACAGATATACCTTACTGGTGAAATTTATAAGAGAATACATTCACCCAAGGGGATTATTAGCAGGACTCGCAATTGGGGACGCGTTGGGTGCGCCTTTGGAAGGATCTCCCCAGCCTGAAGCGTGGGTGACAAACATGCGGCCCGGAGGGCGCCATTTCCGGAATGCCGGCCAATATACGGACGACACGCTGCAGGCACTTGCGGTCGCGGAATCGCTTGTCGCTTGCAGGGGATTTGACCCCGTGGACACTGTACAGCGGTTGCTTTCCGGGTACGAAAAGCGACCGGAATGGTACGGCCCAACATCCTCTGCATTCTTTGATCTTGTACATTCCGGCATCCCGCCGCAGCGTGCCGCATGGCTCGTGCACCGGCGCCACCACGGGAGCCGGAGCAACGGGAGCGTAATGCGGGCATTTCCTCTCGGGATCTTTTATCCTGCTGATCAGGTGTATGAGGTGAGCATGGCGTGCTCCCGGCTTACTCACTATGATCCGGTCGCGGCCCACTGCTCCGCGTGGCTCAACCAGATGGTAAGCGAGATGTGTAGGGGGGCCTCCCGCAGGCAGGCATTTCTTTATGCCCGCTCGCGGTGCCGGGATGCAGAAGTGCTGGATAAACTCGGAAGTTACGAGCGGTACCGGCCCGAGCCCACACTTGACGCCGTGCTCTGCTCACATGCGGCACTCTCCTGTTTTATGAATGCCCGTACATTTGAGAACGCCGTGCTCTCGGCCATCAATCTGGGGGGCGACGCGGACACGGTAGGGGCCTGCTGCGGGGCGCTTGCCGGGGCATACTGGGGGATCGATGCGGTGCCGGAGCGGTGGAGCCGGGTGGTTGAGGGGTACGAAGATCTACTCCGGATTGCAGGAGCGTTGTGGGAGATAAGAGAGGACAGCGGATAACATAAGTACAATAATACCCTGCCCGACCCCCCATCCCCACATACATTTAGATCAGGGCCCGGGCCACCAGGCATACAATCTATAAAACCCCATAACACTTCGGTATTTTCCCAGAGGAGTGGGTCATTGGATCGGGTAATCCTGCCGGAGCGTGTGGCCTGCCCGGCACTATTTCACAGCCTGACCCCCTACATAGGGTTCAGGAAAATAATGGTTTTTGTCGCAATTCTCCGGTGAAATATCTGGGGTTTTTCCAAAAATATCCGTGTAGGGGGTCGGACAACAATTTACGAATCTGCCCCGAAGATACTGCATCTGCTGCCGGATGGAATGCCAGGGATCACTAAAAACAAGAACGCAATAAAAAAAGAAGAGAACCTGAAAATTACGCCGGTTTAATCTCGACAAGTTTGAGGGCCCGGCCTTTACTGCAGATTTCGGATGCGTTGCCCATCACATCGGCAACCACATATTTTTCACCTTCGACCACCCCGTCCGGCCGACAGAGCGAGTAACTCCTGCACTCCGATTTGTTGCAGGAGAACTCGATCTTTACCTTGGAGTTGACGATCGCCATGTCGGCACTGATGAGCATGGTGACGGGGGCATCCATCACCTCAACTGCGGTTGCCCCGTTATAATGGACTGCACACTCGTGATGGGTGCTCCTGACCGTGACAATCCGGTACCGGTGGCCCTTGTTTAAGTTGTGGCACGCCTTTTTGACCTTGCAGGTCCCGCACTCCGGGGTCTCTCCTTCGTAGACAAATTCAACGCCGGGTTTTGCCAGCACCGTCCCGACAAGCGTCACTTTTGTTTTTGTATCTGCCATGGCAAAATCCCTCCACTTCATTTTGTTGTTATACCGGATTATTCTGAATAGAGCATCTGCACGAGTTTCTCCGCCGATTCCCTGGTGATACCCATATCAAAGATGGTAAAGCGTTCCGGGCGGATAGTCTTTGCCATCAGGAGCGCCTCGACAGCGACTTCATCGCTGATCCCGAGATCAGCCGGGGTCGTCGGGGCTCCGATTGTTTTAAGCGACGCCCGGATCCCCCGCCAGTCACCACCGTGCAGGTACATCGAGATGATGGTACCGATACCACAGCTCTCCCCGTGCAGCGCCTTTCCCGGGGCAAGCCGGTCAAGAGCATGGGAGAATTTGTGCTCCCCGCCGCTCGCAGGCCGGGACGATCCCGCAATGCTCATCGCGACCCCGCTCGACACAAGTGCTTTTGTGACAAACCACGCCGACTGTTCCTGATGCGGTTTTATGAGATCGGCATTTTTGACGAGAATCTCCGCGGTCATCTTTGAGAGTGCAATTGCGTACTCGCTCATCGGCTCACCCTTGATCCGGTGGGCCAGCTCCCAGTCAAGGATTGCGGTGTAATTGGAGATTACATCCGCACAGCCGGCCGCGAGGAGCCGGTGCGGGGCGGATGCAATGATGCCGGTATCCGCAATGATTGCTATAGGGGGATGCGCCTCAAGTGAAACATTGCCTTCACCGGTGGGCACCGATGCCCGGGCGGACGCGATCCCGTCATGGGATGCCGCGGTCGGGACAGAGACGAACTGCCGGTCGATGTTGTACGACACGATCTTTGCCGTATCGATTACCCTGCCTCCACCGACCCCGACCACAAAGTCAACGCCCTCGGCAACGTTCTCGGCTTCCCTGATGATCTTCGGGCTGATCTCTTCAGAAATGAATACTTTTACCGTGCCTGTACTGGAGAGCAGGTCCTGAACGGTCCGTCCCGCCCGCTCCATGGTACTTTTACCTGAGATCAGGAGGCAGGACTTCCCCAGTTTGAGGTCTTCGCAGACCGGGGTGATCTGGTTAAGGACATCGTGACCGATCACTACATCACGGGGTAACTGCATCCATTTGGACTTGTCAAAGACCTTCTCTTTAAGTACTTTTATAGTATCTGAGCTCATCCGGATTATGAATGATTAGTGATTTCATATACAAATACTACATCGATCCTGTAAAGTACGGCGAGCCGTATAATATTGTCGAGACGCTCACCTACGCAATTATCCTTATTATCGGTGTGTATTTGTTGTACCGCTGGTTCTCAAATTCCACCTGGCTTTCAGAGCACGGCATAAAACTTGATTCCGCGTTCATCCTTGCAACGATCCCGTACGTGGTGCTCGGCGGTGTGCTCCGGGTGATCCAGGATGCCGGTATGGTCACGGGAGACTGGCAGTACCTGATCGTTACCCCCCCGATCTATTTTGTGCTGTTCTTCTTTGTGCTCGGGATGATCTTCCTGGGAGGCGTACTTAAGAAAAACGGCCTGATCAAAAATTTCCTGTCATTTTATGCGTTTATCGGATGCATTGCAGTCTTTGTCATTTCGCTTATTCTTCTTTCCTGGGGCATGGTCCACGGCCACGTCGATCTTTTCATCCTCTCGGTGATCCCGCTCATGGCGATCACGTCAACGGTGCTGGTCTGGGCCTGTATGCGATATGTCCTCAAGTGGGAGTATGTCAGCGATCCGCTGTTCCTTGTTCTTATTTTCGGGCAGATGCTGGATGCCAGTGCCACCAGTTACGGGCTTACCTTCCACCCGGCAGTACACTATATTGAGCAGCATGTGGTCGGATCAAACCTGATCCAGATGACCGGTACCGCGTTTATCATGTATCCACTCAAGCTCGTCGTCCTCTTCCCGGCTATCTACATCATGCAGCTCTATCGCAAGGAGGCAAATCCGGCATTCTGGCACCTGGTGCTTCTTGCGATGATTGTGGTCGGCCTCGCCCCGGGTGTCCGCGACATGGTCCGGATGGTACTCTATGTCTGATCCCGGGACACCGTATAACCTAGGGCATTCCCCGCTCGGGAATGCCATTATCATTACGGTTCTTCTTTTTCTTGTCGCAATGATTGTGGGATGGGTCGGAACCGTACACAACCCCTCAATCGGCGACGACCTGATCACAATCTTCCAGAAAGAGGTCGCCGGCCAGATCACCATCAGCGACCCTGTCGATACGTGCGCCAAGCTCTTTGCGAACAACCTCGAAGCCTGTATCCTGCTCTTTTTGGGAGGTGCATCTTTCGGTCTCCTCACGCTCTTTATTATGAGCCTGAACGGAATCGTGATAGGAGCTGTCACCGAGATCATCAGCCACGGTCATTCGGCGATCTTTATTGCCGCTGCCCTGCTTCCCCACGGGATCTTCGAGATTCCCGCATTCATCATTGCCGGGGCTCTCGGGTTTTGTATGGCACAGTCACTTATCGCCGAATGGTACGGGGCTGCCGATACGGCTGCCGATGCAGGAAAACTGGCCCGGATCTTTCTCCTGTACGTGCTGCCCCTTATTGCCGTGGCGGCAATAGTCGAGGCTTTTATTACGCCGGCAGTCATACAATTGGTAGCTTAAGAGGTTTTTGATGGACGAGGATGCGGGCGCCCTGCCAAAAAAACTGGATTTTTCCGAGTGGTATAACGAACTTCTGTGGCGTGCTGAGATCATGGACGTCCGCTATCCCGTAAAAGGACTCTACGTATGGTTCCCGTACGGATTTGCAATCCGCAAATTCGTGTACCAGCGCCTGCACGAACTGCTTGACCGGGACCACAAGGAGACGCTCTTTCCCCTGCTCATCCCGGAGCAGGAGTTCATGAAAGAGGCAGAGCACATCAAGGGATTCGAGAATGAAGTCTACTGGGTAACTCATGGAGGCACAACCCCGCTTGACGTGAAACTGGCCCTCCGCCCGACAAGCGAGACGGCGATCTACCCGATGTTTGCCCTCTGGGTGCGTTCCCACGCAGACCTCCCGATCAAGATCTACCAGGTGGTAAACACATTCCGGTACGAGACCAAGCAGACCCGCCCGATGATCCGTGCCCGCGAGATCACCTCGTTCATGGAATCGCATACGGTTCATGCAACTTGGGACGAGGCGGAGGCGCAGGTGGAGTCCGAAATAGCACTCTCCCGCGAGTTTTACCGGAGCCTCTGTATCCCGATCATTATCTCGAAACGCCCCGACTGGGACAAGTTCCCCGGCGCCGATTATACGATCGCGGTGGACACGATCATGCCAAACGGTAAAACACTTCAAATCGGCACTGTCCACCATCTCGGCGACCATTTCTCCAGAACATTCTCCATCCAGTACGAGGACAAGAACGGTGAGCAGAAAGTCGCGTTCCAGACCTGCTTTGGGATATCGGAGCGCTGCATCGCGGCGCTGATCTCCGTCCACGGCGATGACAAGGGACTCATCCTCCCCCCTGCAGTCGCCACACTCCAGGCGGTAATCGTGCCGATCACAATCGGTAAACGGCACGATGATGTGATGGTCGCTGCGGAAAAACTAAAAATCGATCTTGAAGCGGCCGGTTTCCGGGTAAAACTCGACACCCGGGATATGCGGCCGGGAGCGAAATATTACTGGTGGGAACTTCGGGGCGTCCCGCTCAGGCTCGAACTGGGCCCCAGGGATCTCGATGCCGGTAAAGCGATGGCAGTAAAAAGGGGTGGTGGAAGTAAAACCACTATTTCCCTTGCAACGGCAGCTGATGATGTCACCCGGGTACTCGGGGAGATAACAGAAGACATCCGGGCAAAAGCCGAAGAGCACACGAAATCACATCTCTGCACGGTTGATTCGATGGATGCCTTGAATTCAGCCCTCAATGAGGGGAAAGTTGCGGTCGTCCACTGGTGTCGGGAGCGGGGATGCGGGGATGCCATTGAAGAGAAGGCGAACTCAAGCCTGCTCGGAACAGATGTCCGATCTGACTATGTCGAGGCCACAGACGGGCCCTGCATCATCTGCGGGAAGTCAGGCAAGGCAACTTTGGTCGGGCGGACATACTGAATTTTCCGGAATTTCGATAGTGTCGTTAATTACAGGAAGCATTTTTTTCTTTATCCAGAAGATGTATCGCAAGCGCCCCGCCCCGGGCACAGGAAAACCCGGTTTTATCAGGTTGGGCGGCTGCAGGATACACGTTCTGACTACGATGAATACCATATAGAACGGGCAAGGGCAGTCCGGTCTTGTGACACTCATATTCCCCGTGTAAAAATCTTACACCCCAACAAATCAATTTCGGTACCTGTATCGAGAGGTTTATTGTTGAGGTTAAATCTGCGTGACGCCCATGACCCGGTAAAGGGGATACCGTGCGTTAAGGTTATGAGAGAGTACCGCCCCCTATTTACACAAACAATAGCGTGCCCGGTAGCACAACCCGGATACTATACAAGAGGACATACATGAAATCAAGGAGCACTACCGTAACCCTGCTGGCACTGATGGTATTTTTAATTCTGCCGGCATCCGCCGCGCTCACCGCAGTGACCAGCGGCCCCCAGACCATTGCAAGGGCAGATACGGTTACGCTTACGGGCACCGGTGCACAGAATGGTTCGGTGATCCTCTGGATCGTCGGGCGAAATTATTTTGATACCAAAACGGCAAGCCCGGATAAAAAAGGAAATTTCACCTTTCTTATCAAACCTCAGGAAACAACCCTGTTCTCCAGCGGGGAGTATGCGTTTTTGATCCAGGATCCCGGGGCCGACAGGAGTTTTGAGATTGCCCCGTTGTTCTGGAGCGATGGCATACGTATTGCCGATCAGGGAAAAGTCATCGCCAATATCGGGCAAAAAACATCGTTCCCGGCGGATATCAGTCAGGTCGCCTCTACCATTCTCAATGTATCGGAACGTCCGGACGTTGACGATATCTTCACGCCGTATTACTTTTACGTTGAGGACCCGTACATACGGTTCAACCGGGTCGGTGAAAGCGGTTCAGATCAGCTGCCTGACCAGACCACCGGTGAAGCGCTCCTGATCACGGGTACAACAAATGTAGGTCCGGAGAACTTTCTCCGGGTAGAGATCAGAAATACAAGTTCCAACGATCTGATCACGTCAGGGACCATTCCGGTGGAGAGTGGCACCAATACAAACCAGTGGACCTATTCACTCGATGAACCCGGCCTGCCGGCCGGTTCGTATAATGTGACTATCAGTGAAAACAAATTCACCACATCGGGTGAGGCTTCAGCCCAGCTCACGGTTCTCGAATATCGTATGGCAGACACACCGTCATCACCCCTGCAACCGGAACTGCCGATGGGTGAGACCCTCTATAACGTCATCCTGCCCCTTCTCATCAGTTTTGCCGCTCTGGTGATTATCGGGATTATCATGCTGGTATCATTGCGGAAGTAATGCGGTGTGCCACGGGGCACTATGGAGATTATTCCCCCCATACGATCAGGATTTATTCATCGGGATATAACAGAACGAAAAAAAGCCCGAAAAGGGGTAATCCGTCAGGAAAATTCAATTAAAAAAATCTTTTTTAAGGAGTATTTCAGCACTGGTCACACACGTACTGGATGCGAACCGAAGTGTGGCGCATGTCACCGGTAATCCGTTTTCGTCCTCTCCTCACAAAGAGCCGGTTGCACTTCGCGCATCGCTTGGGCCGGATCCGGTCGAGGATCCCCATCGGGAGTTCAAGGGTAAACTCCGTTTTCGTCCACTCTTCCGGGGGTTTGTCTGCATTCTGCTCGTAATTTGAGACAAACTCCATGATCTGCGAAGGCGGAACCCCAAGGTCGACGAACTTCTTGAAAACAAAATAATTGAAGATCAGCCACGAAAGGTCGGATCGATCGAGGATCCCGTCATACTCACTAATGGACTCGTCGAAGTCTTCCAGTGAACAGCCGCACAGCGGGCATTTGCCTCCCACGAGTTCATCAAGAAAAACCTCTTCCTGGCAACCAGGACAGGTCGTGTGAGGGGCATGCATGCGTGATGTCATTATTATCTCCGTTCAGGTGTATCTCGTAGAGAGGATGTGAGAAATAAAAATCATCCTTTTTGTCTGTTTACTTTTCAGATCATGCATGTGCCGGGGGGGCACTTATAGGTATCATCCATGCACATTCACCCCGATAATATCTTTTTGGTACGAACAGATGATCAGGAGGCTTCCGGCTCCGGGGGTTCCATTACCAGGGTACCGAAGATGACCTTTTCCAGTACCTGCGAAACGTAGCGGATGTGCATTGCCTTCTCCAAGTCCTCGTTCCGGTGGATATCTGCATAGAGCTGGAGCCGCAGGAGCGCAAAACGGAACCGGTCAAGCGTCTCGTCATCGAGTTTCATGGCCTCGCGGTAGACCGGTTCAAGGAGATCGGGAAATGCCTGCGGGTTTTCCAGGCATGCGATGACCGGCTCATAAATGGGGAGGGGATCTGATTTCCCGGAGAGAATCCGCAGATAGTCCATGCTGGTTTATCCCTCAACAACTTTTATGAGCTCTTCCATGATCTTATCCACGCTCGCCCACGTTGCGCTGTCGCCGCGCCGGATAATAAACGGCCGCCCCTCGTCCCCGGCCTTGCGCATCTCAATATCGATCGGGATTGCACCGAGGAACGGGACGGAGAACTCCTCTGCAATCTTTTTGCCCCCTCCTTTTCCGAAGAGATCGATCTCCTCGCCGCAGTGGGGGCAGAGCATCCCGCTCATATTCTCGATGACACCAAGGACCGGCAGGCCCATTTTTTCCACGAATTTTATTGCTTTTTTGGAGTCAAGCGTCGCGACATCCTGAGGCGTTGTCACGATCACTGCACCGCGCACGTTGGGTGCGAGCTGGGCGATCGTGAGCGCCTCGTCACCGGTGCCCGGGGGAAGATCCACGACAAGGTAGTCGAGCGATCCCCAGTTAACCTCAGTGAGGAACTGGTTGATCGCCGCCATCTTCATGGGCCCGCGCCAGATAATTGGCGTGCTCTTATCTGGGAGCAGGAATGCCATCGATATGACAGAGAGCGACCCGGTGACATGGACCGGTTCGATCCTGTTGCCGAGTGTCGAAAGCTTGTGATCCTCGATCCCGAGCATCTTTGGGATGTTGGGGCCGTGCATATCAAGATCCAGGAGCCCGACGTGATAACCGTGGCTGGAGAGCGCATATGCAAGGTTCACGGATACGGTTGATTTTCCTACACCGCCTTTCCCAGAGAGTACAAGGATAACGTGTTTCACGTCAATGTCTGCCTTGGGGGGAAGTCCGGGTTTTGCATCCGAGCAGTTTCCGGCAGTCGCGCAGCTGGAGCACTCGTGGGAGCAGGAATCTTTTGTGGGTTTTTCCGGGATGGTACCGGCAGGTTTCTTTGCCATGGGTTGCCTCTGGAGTACCATACGGTACTTCTATCCACTATCGTTCTCTTTTTTAGACAATAAAGATGTGGAGATGATGACAGGTCCGGCAGGGAAAAAGAGGGATTATTCCGGTATGCAGTCAATCCCGGGGGAGTAACATTTGATATCCACCACCGGTGTTTTGTCCAGTGCATCCAGCCCACGCACGACCAGCCGGTTATTGTCCCGCCGGACAAGATCCGCCACCGAGATCCCGATCGGGTTGGGCCGGTGTGGCGACCGGGTGGCAAATACCCCGTGTTCGATACCGGTATGCGGGGGTGTGGCAGCGAGAGCCGTACGATCGGCCCGGTCAAGCCAGTAGAGGACGACAAGATGTTTTTCGCGTTCGACGTCCCGGAGGCCGGGCACATACGGCTCATAGATCTCAATGACAGATTCTGCATCAGAAAACCGGCCCTGCCGGGGGGCATCTTCGGGAGTCAGATACGGTGAATGGATCGTTCCAATGGGAATAACTTCAAAGCGGTCCGGGCGGGTCATGGCAGTATATCCCTGGTGTCTACGTTTTTGCGATGACCCATAAGAGACTGCCGATAGGTACGGGTGCCATTCATTGCCGCATAAAATGCGATCGCGATGCGGCAGCACCCGCGTCCTTTCCTGTGCCGGACGCACTGCAAGGCTGGTGTATAAACAGTACGTTTATGAGGCCTGCGGTTTATGATGCGTTTACCGGATGTGAAGAACTTATGGAGACCTTAAACATACGAATTTCTGTCAAAACCCTCCCGAGCGCGTACACCTGCGACGGGGAGGACAAGTCGCCGGAGATCGATGTCGGCGATGTGAATGTCGAGCATTCAAAATGTCTTGCCATCATCTGCAATGATCCCGATGCACCCGGTGGCGGTGGTTTTATCCACTGGATGGCATGGAATATTGAACTGGTAAAACTTATCCCGGAAAAGATCCCAAAAGACCCTATCGTTACGTTCCCGATCAAGGCAGTACAGGGAACGAACAGTTTTGGGAAGATTGGATATTATGGTCCCTGCCCGCCCCACGGCCAGACGCACCGGTATTTCTTCAAGGTTTATGGTCTGGATGCTGAACTCGATCTTGTACCCGGTGCAGCAAAAGAGGAGTTTTTACGAGCCATGGGGGGGCATGTCGTCCAGTACGGTGAGACCTACGTAACGTACGGGAGATAACCTGCACGGTATTCCGGGCATAACAGATCGATACACTGACGATCGACAACGGACAGATTCACCACACCGGTGCATTTTCCCGGACTGTATCAGCGTAGATTACCGTCATTTTTTCCTTGTTGCCATGAATCGGGACAGGTGCATTAAAGGGTATCAACCTTAAAAACCCCTGCCCACGTATAATGACGTTAAGCATGACAGAAGATCGGGAACAAGGCAGTCCGGACCACAAAAATGACTCGCGGATTTACCGGTATACGCAACAACGCGAAGCCCTGCTCTCGTTCCACGCTGCACGGAGTGATCGGGCAGTGCGGCGGAAGAACCGGAAACCTGAAGATATACGTACCCCTTATTCGAGAGACGCAGACCGGATCATCCACACCCGGGCATACTCACGGTATATCGACAAGACTCAGGTCTTTTATCTGGTCGAGAACGATCACATCACCCACAGGGTTATCCATGTCCAGCTCGTCTCGAAGATTGCCCGTACGATCGGGCGATGCCTGCGCCTCAACGAGGATCTCATCGAGGCAATCGCGCTCGGGCATGACATCGGTCACATCCCGTACGGGCATTTCGGCGAGTCCTGCCTTTTGGAACTTTGCGAAGAACATGAAATCGGAAAATTTTCCCATAATGTTCAGAGCATCAGGTTCCTCGACCAGATCGAAGACCAGGATCTGACCATGCAGGTACTGGACGGTATCCTCTGCCATAACGGGGAGACCGATGATATCCGTATCTCTCCCGAGCCCTGTCCGGACTGGCCTGCATTTAACCGGAAAATACAGGATTATGCAACAGAGAGCCGATCCGGGGCACCGATGACCCTGGAAGGCTGTGTCGTGAAATTTGCCGACACGATCGCCTATATCGGGCGCGATCTCCAGGATGCGCAGGAGGTCGGGCTCATAAACACTACAAACGACATCCCCGTGGAGTGCAAAGAGACATTGGGGATCGACAACCGTGCCATCATCGATACCCTGATCCACGATCTGCTCGATCACAGTGACACTGACCGGGATGGCTTTATCACCTACAGCCCGGAGGTGGAACATGCACTGGTGACCCTCCGTGCCTTTTCACGGGAACGGATTTACAACAACCCGAAACTGACCGCAGAGAGGGAGAAGATCAGAACCATGTACCGCATGCTGTTTTTGAAGTATCTTGGGGATGTTGAGGAAGAGCGCCGTGATTCAAAAATTTTTACAGAATTTGCCGGTTCGCCATGGGTCAGCCGGGATTACCTGCGTTCGACCACACCTGCCGGGCTTGTCCGTGATTTTATCGCTGGTATGACCGACCGGTATTTCCTGAAACGTTTTGAAGAATGCGTGCTTCCGCGCCGGGTCGAAGGTAAATTCCGGTAAACGGGCACGGGTCAGTCATACTTACCCTTCGGGTGCGCCCAGCCGGTAAACCCACAGTAGATGCAGCCGACACCTTCGCACTCGGGGCAGATCTTTTTTGGCGCAAGGACAAGGACCATTCCCGTTTTGTTGCAGTATGTGCACCCGATCCCGTCGCAGTGCCGGCAGATCGCTGGCTCGTAGTTTTTCTGAACGTCCGCCATACCGTCACCTCTCCGGATTACGCATCATCCTCATCAAGATAGCGGGAGAGGGCATCCAGCAGCTCATCTGCAGACTGGTACCGGTCTGCAGGATTTTTTGCCAGACATTTTAAGATAATCTTCTCCACAGCCTCGGCTTCGGGATTATACTCTGTCGGCGGGGTCGGATCTTCCCGGACGATTGCATTGCCCACCTCAACAATACTCTCCCCACCGAACGGTATCGACCCGGTGACCAATTCGTAGAAGAGCGCACCCAGCTGGTAGATATCCGTGCGGACATCAGTCCTGCCAAATTCCGCAGGGGAGACCTGTTCAGGTGCAGCGTACGAGAGCGAAAACCCGGCAACGCTTGATTTCTCCATCGTGGTTGCAATGACCTTACTCATGCCCCAGTCGGTAATTTTCGGGACAAACTCGCCGGTCACCAGAATGTTATGCGGCTTGATGTCACGATGGATGATCCCGTGGGCATGGGCGTACGCGAGCCCGTCCGCAATTCCGTGGACGAGATGCACGGCCTTCCAGACCGGCAGGGGTTTTGTCACCACCTCAAGCGATCCCGGCACGTACTCCATCTCGACGTAAGGAACAGGAAGGATGTTAACCTCCAGCACTTCGACGATATTCTTGTGCCGGAGCGTCTGCCATGCAGCGATCTCGTTTAAGAAACACTTGCCGGTCACTTCGTCAAAACTGATGGGGATCTTGACAGCAACCAGCCGGTTGTCCGACTTACGGTGTGCGGCAAAGACATGGGCAACGCCCCCCCGTCCGATATGCCTGATATCCATATACCGGCTCTCGAGTTCCGGGGGGAAATAGAACTTTGGACCGGATGCCGGCGGAGTTTCCCTGGGCGCCGGTACGACTTCAGTCTCTGATACAGGCACCGTCACCTCCGATGCTGTGTCCGGATGCGGGGGAATATTCGCGTGTTGATCTTCTTCATTTCCCTGCAGGTCCAGTACGGGCCGGGGGTGCGTCTCTTCTGAAGAGGTACGATTTATCGGGAAATACGCCGGATGTTTTTTACGGGATCTCATAAAGAGCAGGCCACCGGCTCCTGCGATACACCCCAGTAGTATCAGTACAACAAGCGCGACAATCGGTCTGTTACCATTGTCACTGCCTGGTACAGGTCTGTTCTCAGCCGGAGATACAACCTGACCGACCGTGGCCGTGTTCAGGGGACTCACCGAAGCTGTCACCTGGCCAATGGCTCCGGAAGCGGCAGGCTGGATCTGCGAATAATACTCGATCGGGTCCATGAGAGGAGCCGGATCAACGTCATTCGAGTTTGTCCCCGCTAACGTGTTGCGATTCGTTACAGGGCCCACTACGTACGGGGCATCTCCTATGCCATCTGAGTTCTGGTCAGTTCCCCGGTAATCGCTCCAGTAATTTCCCAACCGGCCTTCAACAGTCTTTCCCAGGTACACGTAGGACATTACTGATGACGATGCCCACTGTGACCCGGTACTTCTTGACAGGACATTCTCAGTATTGGAGAACGTGTTGAAGGTAATCGTATTGGATGTGGATTTTTCATCAAGCGATATTCCAAGAGTATTTTTCAGGATCCGGTTTCCCTCAATCAGGTTGTTTCCTGAATTCTGGAGAACGACACCTGCACGGGAGCTGTCCGTGATGGTGTTACCGGTGACCGTGTTGTCACTTGCCGAGACAAATACGATACCATCCACGTTCCCCGAGAGGGTGTTATTCTCGATCGTGTTCTCGTTTGAATTAACTCGGATGCCACTTGCCGTCGCGCTGTTCTGGAGGGTAAAACCCCCGATGGTACATCCATCCGCGCCAATCACTAGGGCAGCTCCCCGTTTTCCCGGATCAATAACCGGGGCTCCCCCCCCGGTGTCGACGCCTATAAGCGTGATCTTCTTGTCAATTCTGACCGTTTCAGGGTATGTC
>JBEKTA010000013.1:0-16089 GCA_049516515.1 Methanoregula sp.
GTGAAGGTGGCAATGCCGCCAGAGGCAGTGACCGTGGTCGTTCCCGTCATAGATTCCTGATACTGTTCAGGCATATTACACCTCAAAAACAAATGAACGCCAAAAATCAATTAAAAGCGTTTTATGGTATTAGATGACACCAGGAAATTTAAAGGTTGCTATCGGTGCACTGACGCAAAATGAACTCCTGCTGCATAAAAAAGTTGTTAATCTGCATCTTCTTTACAGAGAACGCTGATAAGATCACGGTCATAAAGCATGGCTACCAGGCGCTTGTCCCCGTTAACCACGGGGAGCTGGTCGACCCTTGATCTGCGCATCTTTAACGCGCACTCGCTGACCTCGGCATTCTTGGGCACGGCCACGACATTTTTGACCATGGCAAGTTTTACCGGCCGGTTGGGCAGCTGCACCCGGGAGATCCCGAAACTGATCGTATGGTTATCCCGTATGCTCTCCCATGTCCACTCGTCGTCATCGGTACCGTTGGAGAAATCACTCACGCCTACCGAATCCTCAATGCTTGAGCTCCGGATGAGATCACGCTCCGAAATGATACCCTGCAGAACGCTGTCTGCATTCAGGATAGGGATCGCATCCACGCCCGAGATCTCCATGACACGCCCCACGAGCGGCAACGGGGTCTCTTCCCAGAGTGCAAAAGTCGTGCTCGTGTAGGTTTCCTTGATCTCCTCTTTTATTTTCATCTGGGCGATCGCATGGATCAGGTCAGCGACCGAAAGCAGGCCGATCAGAATATTATCCTCGACTACCGGCAGCCTCCGTATCCTGTGCGACACGAGAAGCCGGGCTGCTTTGTGGATATCTTCATCGGGCCCAATCGTTATCGGCTTTGAAGCCATGAGTAACCCAAGCTGGGTCTCTTCCGGTTTGCGCAGCAGATCCTTACGGGTGATGATCCCGACAAGTTTCTTGTTTTTCAGGACAGGTACACCGGAAATGCCGGTCCTTTTGAGGATTTTAAGGACATCGTCACGGTTGCCGGGAATGTCCACGTGGACGACATCCGCGGTCATGTAGTCTTTTACGAGCATTTCCGTTATGATCTCACCACCATGGTCGTGACCGTGCTGTGTGCAGTAATATACGTGCTGACACTCCCGATAAGAAGACGATCGGTCTGGCTTTTCCCATGGGAACCGGAAACAATGAGGTCCACTTTCTCGGACTGCGCAAGCGTTATGATCTCAGTCCCCGCATGGCCCTGTTTCATGTGAGTGACAAGGGCGACCCCGCTTTTTGTTGCGGTTTTTTTGGCATTCTCAAGAACTGCATTTCCCTCGTTCTCAAGGACGCGGTACATGATCTCTACTGTATTATCTGAGGGAAGAGAGGAGAAGAGACCGGTCTCTACCACATAGACTGCATGAAGCCGGGCATTCCATACCTTTGCCTCATCGACAGCCTTTTCGATCGCACGATCACTCGCTTCTGAACCATCGATTGCAACGAGTATGTTAGTAAACACTGGCATCACCCAAAACAAACATGCCATTTTTATTGAGTTTACAAATTAAAAACGTTATTCCCGATTGAGCCCAGTTGAGCACGTTTTACAATGGAAGCTGCAGGATCGCAGCTGAAAGCAAGCGCAGAACGAGAAGGATCCAGCGTAAAAAAGGCTGCGCGTGCCCCTTCCTGGATAAAGAACGGGGAACCGGTGAACCGTGATCCTGCTACTGCGGACCGGAGCACGGTCTTTGGATCGAGCCGGTAAACCATTGCGGCAAATGCCATCTCCGAGAACATATCCGGTGGGACAAACATCGCATTGTCTGTGCCGAGAAACACTGTGCACCCGAGGTCGAGCATCATATGAATGGGAGGGTATCGGGCCGACATTGTTACGCCCAGCACCCAGTTTGAGCGGGGACAGACTGTGATGGGAATCTCTTTATCTGCACATTCCCGGATCTGTTTTTTTGTCGCATGGGTCATGTGGATCAGGAGATCCGGTTCAAACGAAAGCGCGGCATCCACATCGTCCTTATCTCGCTCACCTGCATGAAACGCGATCCGTTTACCTGCCTTTCGTGCCGCACTGACTTTCCGTTCCACCCCGGCTACGTCCCGGCAACTGCTGATTCCAAGACCTTCCGCATCCGATTCGCCGCCATCCCGGCCGAATATGACAGGTAAAAAATCAAGACCGGCCGCCGCGTCCCTAATAGCACGAACGCCGGGCCTGCCACCCTCCCGAAAATCTGCACACCCGTACGTTCCAGAACCCATCATATCGGTAATAGCAGCCCTCATCGCGGCGACCAGATCCTCGTGGGACGTGGCGGCGAGGAGCCGGTGCTTGAGGCCGTCAGGAGGCGTCACCATGCTGACCAGATCTCCGGTACTCCCGCAGTCCATCGCGACAGTATCGGCAAGGTGGGTATGGGCATCAAAGAATGCAGGGCAGATCCAGAGGTGAGGTGCCCGAAGATTCTCTTCGATCGCAGTGATCCGGCCATTCTCAATCACGATATCCACCGGCCGGAGCGCGAGTTCCTCACCAAGCAGAGCCTGACCGGACACAATATGATGGGCATTCATGGTATGTCGTGACTCTCCTTTATATATCGAAAAATGAAATATATTTGCATGGCAAAGAAACAAGGCGGAAGGTTACTTTCATCGGCAGGTCTCGTCAACTATTACGAGAGCGAGGACAGGCGGGCTGTCCATATCAGTCCTATAACGGTCATGGTTGTTGCCGCAGTCATCGGTATCATCGTCATGGTCTTCAATCTTCTCTATTCAACGCATGCATAAATCCGGTCCATTATTCCGGACCGGAATAACCTTTTTTCCCTCATGAGGGACAGGTCTTTTTGAGGAGCTGACGGGTAATATCCTCGTCTTTAGTGAAATACAGGTTGTCGTGACCTGTCCATGACGGGCAGTTATGGAATAGGACCGCCGGGACTCCATTGTTACTCTCACCCATCACGAAGTTTGCAAATCCTGCGATCTCGTCTACAACCGCTTCTTCCGTGATCTTGAGCTCATGACCAAAGAGGTCGGTGTCGCCCCGGAAATCCCGGATAGCCGTAAAACCACTCCAGCCGATTGCGTGACCGGTCTGCCCGCGTCGGAAGGATCGTCCGCAGGTATCGGTGATAATCACCCCAACATTTTTTCCTGTGATCGCTCGTATCTCATCCCTGATATCTGCTGCTGCTTTCATCGGATCAGGAGGCAGGAATATCACCATTCCGTCATCGATATTACTTTGGTCGACCCCCGCCCGTACCCCGATATGGCCGAAAGGGAGGAGAGAGAGAATGAACGGGTGCTCCATGATAATGTCCTGCGAGGCGTCGAGTACTGCCTGGACAAAACGGGGATCCTCACCATTGAGTTTTGCAAGCCGCAACGCACGCTCTGAAGGCGTGATCTCCGCGAGAGGTTTTGTATAACCTTTTGATTTCGAGTACACGGTCGATGCAAGGGAAATGATGTCCCCCTCTTCCATGCGAACCCGTTCGCAGATCATCGTGGCAATATTATCACCGGCTCGGATAAGGGGAAGTCCCCGTATGCCAGTGACGACAATATTTTCCATAGTACCAGTTCTATGAGGTGATCGCACGATATAGGGATTTCGTTTGGCTTTTTTATTTTACCGCAAGGGTGCGGGACACCGATATATTTTTATGAGGGATGCACACATCACCACATAATTATGTATCATATCCTCCGTTGTCCGGGGTGCAGAACTTTTTCCTATGTAGACCGGTTCCAGAAATGGAAACTCTGCCCGGTCTGCGGGCAAGCCTATGAAGTAGCAAAAGTCCCTGCGTACCTTGAGGTGGAGGATTACCACGATGCCGAGCACATCATACGACAGATGGAAAAACATCTTCACACTCATAAAAAAAAGGATTTTACACCGGAAGAGTCCGAGGAACTGCGACACCATTATGCCGAATGGTTCGGGAAAAAGTGTCATTGATAACCGGCGTTTTTGCCGGGTCATCAGGCTGTGCCGTCCGTGAGTAACCGGTCCGGTGGAACTGGAATCGGCGGGATTTTTTAAAGTCCGGCCGGATACGGGCCAGTACACCAAATTGGAGTGTCTGTCCCACCACTCCAACCACAAACCCTTCAACACCCCAACTCCCACACTAAAAAAATGACCCGGGGGAAAAAGCCGGTCGCGGCCATTGCCGAAGCAAAAAAATTCGCAGAGCGGATGGGATACCGGTGGCAGGAGAATTCGCACCCGGACCTCTGAAGTGATACGGGTAGACGATCTACCGGCAAAAGGAGACCGACCGCACCCGGGCGAATCCTCCTTACCCCTTCTTTCTCCCCCGCAAAACGCTCCAAAAAAACCGTATCCCAAATACGCCTGAATTGAGCCCGGATTTCCGATTCGGGGATCCCGTTTTCCGTCTCCACAGGAAATGATGTCCACGCCCACGGAAATAACGGCGTTTTGCCACTCTTTTCCAGAACCGCCCAAAAAGAAGGCCACTTAAACCTGCAATACAGCGGGCCGCATTTCACCCCCTTTTTCCGGGAGGTGCCGGAGTATGTGGCATGGGCAAAAAAGGGCATTATTTGAAGGTTTCACCGCGGAAAAAATATCGCTATATTCGCGTTTGCAGGGCCAATCCGGGTGCCGGAAGGGTGATGGGATATGGCAGGAAGATCCTCGATTTATGGGCCTTTAAGGGCCAATATCTGACATCGAAATCGGGGAGATTTCGGCAAATGGGGTTCAAATAGGAGTTATTTTCCGTGCGAACCCAAACGAAGCCCAAATTGGGGTTTTCCGGGAGGGGCTTGGATCGGAAACGGGGAATCAGAGCCCGATTTAAGCCCGGATTTGAGGGGGTCCGGAACCCACGGGCGGGCACATTTAGCGATCCGGATTACCTCCTGCCTCCCGCGCCTGTTGCACCACGGCCCGGATTTTTCGAGCAGAGCGTGCTCTCGGGGGCTCACGCCACCGCCGCACGGGCGTCCCCCGGTTGCAATGATGCATCCATACGGTTGAATGTGATTTGCGGTGGAGCAGTATTTACCGGAAATTTATTCACTCGATCCGCTGCGGGGGCGTTCCCTCGGGGGCAGCGGCACTCCTCGCTCGTGGGGGTGTATGGGGGCATCAGCCCCCATCATCCTACATCCCATCACAAAATCCGGATGATCTATCATGGCCGGAGATTTCCGGAAAAGTCCGGGTCCCGATCTTGAGGATTCCGGAAAAGTTCAATGACATTACCGGTCTTTAAAAAAAATTCGCGAAGGTTACGGAACTCTACGGAAAAAGTTCACTGATGGTGCCGGACATTTTTTATTGAGTCCAGGGGATCGCGATCCGGGCACCGGACTGTAATGTTCATGTGCGATCAAAAGAGATAATCCGGGAAAGGTGAGATGTGGAGCAGTACGACATTGTGGTCATCGGTGCCGGCCCGGCCGGTCTTTTCTGTGCGATCCACGCCGGAAGTCCGGGTGTCCATGTGCTCCTGCTGGAAAAGAACCCACGACCCGGGATAAAACTTCAGATCTCGGGCACAGGCCAGTGCAACATCACGCATGAGGGGGACATCCGTACATTTTTTTCCCGGTACGGTGCACACGGGCAGTTCCTCAAACCCGCACTTTTATCGTTTACAAACATCGCGCTCATCCGGTTTTTTGAGGAGCGTCGCATCCCGATGGAGATCACAGAAGGTGGCAAGGTCTTCCCGGTGAGCCGTAAAGCCATGGATGTCTGCGATGTTCTTACCCGGGAGTGCCAGAGACGGGGCGTTCTCCTGCGATGCGGGGAGCCGGTACTACAGGTTAAAAACACACCTTCATGTTTTGTCCTGCAAACGGCCGATCATACCTATGGTGCAAAAAATCTGGTCATATCTTCAGGAGGGGCATCCTACCCGAAAACAGGATCGACCGGCGATGGCTACCGGCTCGCCGAATCCCTTGGGCACACAATACATGAGATCGGGCCGGCGCTCACACCACTCCTGATCAAAAATTTCCCGTTTGCAGACCTTGCCGGCATGTCGTTTGTCGGGCTGCAGTTCTCGATCTGGCGGGAGAACAGGAAAATCTGTGACGAGCGGGGAGACGTACTCTTCACACATACCGGCCTCTCCGGGCCCGGGATCCTCGACTGTTCGCGTAACATCCGGGCCGGTGATGAGATCCGGCTATCGTTTGCCGGACCGGTGCAGCGCGGAACGTTTGCGCGGGAGTTTATGGACTCGCTCTCTAAAGCCCCAAAGAAATCGATAAAAACCATTATCGCCGGCCTCGGGATTCCCGAACGGCTGGCACAGCTGCTCCCGGATCTTGCCGGGATTCCGGCGGACAATACCGGTGCCCACCTGACTGCTGCCGGGCGCACCCGGCTGACCGGCCTCTTGACAGAATATCCACTGGAAGTTTCTGCTCTTGGAGATCTCTCCATTGCGATGGTGACCCGCGGCGGCGTCGCACTTGGGGAGGTGAATGCAAAGACGATGGAATCAAAACTGGTACCAGGGCTTTTCTTTGCCGGGGAGATTCTTGACATCGATGGCGACACCGGGGGTTTCAACCTTCAGGCTGCATTCTCCACGGGTTTTCTTGCCGCGCAGGGAATTCGTGAACAATCTGTAAAACGTCAGGACATATAAGGATCCGGAACAGATCACAAAACCCCGACGTGAAACCCATAGGATCCATAACCTCCGGCGCCCCGATTATTCTTTGACCCACCCCAGTTCTTCCAGCACGTACCGGGTCTCATCCTGAGCCTTGCCGCCAGGCCTGCGCGGCTGGATCACAATAGTCAGCGCATTTTTGAGCGCAATACCGGCTCTTTCACCCTTGCCCTTGCAAAGAACGTAGTCACCGTTGAACCGGCCCAATGCCTTGACAAATGCGTTTGCGATCTTCTCCCGGTCCGCAAGATCGCTTTTTTTGAGTTTCATGAGATGCTCAAAGAGAGAGAGATCGATGAGCGTTGAGGCCATCCAGCCGATCTCGCAGGTATAACCGAAGATCCAGGCGATACGTGAATTTTTCGTTGTGGATAAAAAATCATCGATGTTGTTACCCACGCTGCATGAACCGATAACGACCCCCTCAATATTGGAATAGTTCGCCGCGTTCCTGACAGCCTTGAACATCGCCGGGATCTTCATACCGGTCTTGGCTTTGAGTCCACCAATCCGTTTGCCGGTTCCGTGCGCCGCCACGTACAGAAAGAGCCGGTCTTCACGGGTATTCGTGAGGTCATCTGAAAGCGCCCGTTTAAAACCGTTTTTCTCGTAGAAATTTGAGTAATAAAGGTTAAAATCCCCCCGGTAACTCTCAAGTCCTTCCAGAAAGGATAACACCGAGGGACGTTTGGGCTTCTGTTCCGGCGTCCACCAGAGCCCTTCGATCACCAGAAGTGCCGTACTGCTCACGGGTCACACTCCACGTTCATCTGAAATTTCCTCCATTTCCACATACTCTTACCAGACACGAAAATACGATACACGGTGTATGTTTCTTGAAGCACATCAAGGCTTGTCAAAGAGAGAGGGGTTACCATCTGGACAGGAGGTGAGGTAAAAATACGGCATGTATGAAGGGCAACATTTTTATTGCGGCAGAAACGAGGCTCTCTGGTACAGGTGCAGAAGCACACCAGGGCAATCATTATGGACGGCAATTCCGGCATCCCATCACCGGCAGACACAGGAGACACAGGATCGAAAGAACCGTCCTGCGCTTCAATCGATAATCAACGGGAAAAATCCGGGATTGAACGGTCCCCGGCAGTTTTCACCGGTATGACGCTCGAACAGATCATCGATATTACCGGCGAATTTGCCCATCTTAACGAACTGGTAATGATGTATATCAAAAAATCCGGGGGATTTGCCGGGCCTGATGCATATTTTAAAACAGTTCAGCCACTTCTCGATCTTCTTGAAGTCGAGATCAGGATCCGGTGCCGGTCGGGAATGACGCACCAGCAGATGAAACTGATCGTGCAGGACTGGATCGATCAGGAGATCAGGGAATGCGGGGACTCTAATCAACAGACGGAGTAGTCCCCATACAAGATCCTGCAGGGATTACCTGCCAAAGCAGCACTCGTAAAACAAGATACCAGATAAAATCGCGGCCGGGCTCCATCACACAAAAAAAATTGTAAAACCGGGGAATCAGATCAACCCGGTTGCCCATGTCCACATGTTATGGACACCGGTCGAGATCACCACAGCCGGGTCGATGTGGAGCAGCGGGAATACAAAGATGAAATACAGGATCGTCCCAAGAAGGCTTCCGAGATTTGCAAGCGCGGCCACCAGTACCACCTTGAAAAGAGGGATGTGCGTCATCTCACGGATCGATTCGGCCTCATAAATTTTCCGAAAATCCGAAACCGGTGGTCTTCGTACCTTCGCCTCAACGTAAGCGGCAAACCACCCGGCATGGAGCAACGGGTTTAAGGAGGTCATCCATGCCACACCAAAACAGGCAAGGGCAGAATACGGGTGACCGCCGGCGATAAGGGTAAACACTGCAGCGAGTACTCCGTGGATGATCACCCAGAAAAGGAGCGCATATAAGAGCACCATCCAGCCGACGCCGGAGAATGCAATAGCTGCGAGCAGGAATGCAAAAAGTCCCGTGACCGCGAACCCGAATATTTTCGCCCAGGGAAACGATCTCGGTTCTCTGGTAAGCGCGTCAAACGGCGGGAGCGTCTGCGGGTTTTCGACGTAGTTCGTGATACCCTGCCGGTGACCTGCACCAACAATGGCAAGGATGCGACCATCAGGTCGCTGAACCTTTAAAAGGACGAGTTGGTGGGCGATATAGGCATCCCGCTCATCAATCAGGGCATGAGCGCCGTTGGGCGAAAACTTGCGGAATTCCTCCATGACCGCATCGATGACATCCTGCTCCTTGAGTGATTCAATATCGAGTTCTTCACCCTTGTCCACTTCTGCAATTGAGTAAATCAGAGCAAAGACCATCTTGATCTTTTCGATGAGCCCCATCGACTTCCAAAATCGCAGGAGCGTAAGACGAATATCGCGATCCACAAGTGCGATGGGGATGCCCCGGCTCTCCGCTTCCTCAATGGCAGCTTTCATCTCGGCACCGGGTTCGACACCGACATCGACACCGATCTTACGCTGGAGGTAGGAGAGCAACCACTGGACAAGAAGCGAATTAAAATTCTTTACTTCAAGGACATCGTCGACTGTCGGATCACGGGCCTGTTTTTTTAAGGCCGAGAACCGGGCGGGATCAAGTTCGATCGCCACAACATCAGGCTTAAACTCATCAATTGCCGCCCGAACCTCATCTACACTTTTCTGGGAGACATGTGCCGTCCCGACGATCCTTAAGTCCGCCATCAGTCACCGTAATTCCCATTGTATTGGTGTTTTACCCTCATTAATGGGTGGGGTATACCGGAAGAATCAGAAATAAACACGTGCACCCAAGTGTCGATACACGGTCACACAAAGAAAGAAATAAAGGGAAAAATGGAGTGAGGCCATAGACGCATCGGTTCCCACAAGACCCGGTGGCCCATACCATATTGCGCTGCGGTCAGCAACTCTGCGAGCAGTCCAGAACCTGGTTGGGGTTATTAGGGAACGAGGTCTGGCACGCCTCAACACAGTTGACGCACTTGCCATATCTCGACTCAGTGACGAGCTGGCATGAACCGCTTACAACCTGGCAGGTGGCATACTGAAGGCACCGGTCGCCAGGGTTATCACCAGGGTTAATATTCTTTGGACAGGCTGTGGCCACATTCGGGCCGCACGTGACAGCGAGCCCGTCGCAGGTTTCAATTCCGCACGCGGCCAGTGTCGGCACTTCAGTCGGTGCAGCGGTGACCGTAGGTTCAGTGGTCACCACCGCAACCGGCTGACTGTTTGAAGTACAGCCTGTAACAAGAATTGCAACAACAGCCATGGCCAGAAGTATACCTATGGGACGCAGTATCTTCATTGCACCATCATCTCAAACATAGGATTTGCGCCAACCCCCACAAATAGGTACGCATGGGGGAGACCGGGTACAAACCCCCACAGAATTGGCACTATGGCCGGTTTATTATGCCGGATTCACGTATATATCAGGCATAAAGGGGGCTGCATGAAGATCGCCGTGGCCGGGAAGGGAGGGACAGGAAAGACGCTGGTGGCAGCCGGCATTGCATATCTGCTGGCATGTACCGGTTACACAACCCTTGCTATCGATGCTGATTCTGCGCCCAACCTCGGGTTCCTGCTCGGACTTTCCTCAGGTGATGCAGACGCGATTGTTCCTGTTTCAAAGAACGAGGCGCTCATTACCGCAAAGACCGGTACCGGATATCCCGGAGTGTATACCCTGAATTTCAACGTGGATGACGTTGTTTTAAAGTATGCAGTCCCGACCCCGGCCGGGGTGCATCTGCTGGTCATGGGCACGGTACTGTCAATGGGTGCAGGCTGTACCTGCCCGGCAAACAGTGTTATCCGCGCCCTGCTCCACCACATTATCATCGACCGTGATGAGGCAGTGATACTTGACATGGAGGCGGGGGTCGAACATATCGGACGGGGAACTGCGGAGAGCGTCGATATGATGCTCGTGGTCAGCGATGCAAACAGGCAGTCACTCACGATTGCGGGAACGATCGCACGGATGGCGCATGACGCAGGTATTCCCCGGGTCGCGCTGATTGGAAACAGGATCGTGGATGTGGGGCAGGAACGGGTAATAGTGGATTTTGCCAGAGCACATAATCTGGTCGTAACGGGCATGATTCCTTTCGACCCCGCCGTGGTCCGTGCCGGCATTGCCGGAGATGCGATTTCCGCGCTCGAAGGTTCGGATGCTCTCTGCGCCATCGGTGATATCCTTTCCCGGATCAATCCGGAGAGACTAAAAAGACCTCAAGCCCGGGCTGACACGGAGACACTCACATGAAGACGCTTGTGACGATGGGCCGGGGTGGGACCGGCAAGACGAGTTTTGTCGCGCTGCAGACGAAATTTTTTGTTGAGCGGAGTGAGACGCCACTTCTTCTGGTCGATGTTGATCCTGACCAGAACCTTGCAGAGATGGTAGGTGTTGATCTCGAGCGCGAAGGGGTAAAGACTATTGCCGAACTGGTCACGGATACCTTCATTAAAAAAGGCGGGACCATGACAGGGATCGCTCCGAAAGAACGGATCGAGACCCGGGTCCTCTCGGAGGGGCTCTACGAAGGTGACGACTTCGATCTCATTGCAGTCGGAACCAAATGGATCGAGGGCTGCTACTGCATGCCCGATGCGGCACTCAAGGGTGCGCTCGAATCGCTCACGAAAAATTACCGGTACGTGCTGATCGATTCTCCGGCCGGCCTTGAACATCTCAACCGTAAGATCACTGCACACGTCAGCGATATTTTCGATGTCATGGGCCCCTCGCACAAGTCATTTGAGCATGTAAAGCGGGCAGACCGGATCACCCGGGAGGTCGGGACCGGTTTTGATCGCTTCTTTGTCGTCGGGGGATGCCTGTTTCCTGCAGATCTTGAGGCAACGGCACGGAAAGAGACCGGGCAGCAGTACCTGGGGAAAATCATTTTCGACCCGCTTGTGCAGGAATCGGTGATCGCCGGCCGGTCGCTCCTTGATATCCCGGAGAGTTCCCCGGCATACCGTTCTGTCTGTGCGCTCATGGAAAAAGCAGGGTATAGGAAAGCGTGATGATCCTGCCAGAACAGATCCATTTAGCCGCCGCCATCACAGTTCAGGCGATTTGGTTAAAAACCGGTAAGATAAATATAAACCGGCATTCCTGTATTCCAGGTACGATATATTCCCGGTTGTGCTGCCGTTGACAGAAAAAAAGATCGCGCTTACCATCAAGGAATTGGATTCCGGCCTTGGCCGCATCAGGGATCTCTCCATCTCTATCGGTAAACTTTCAGCTGCGGACTGGGCCGAGCCGGAGGGGCCTACCCCCTATCCCTCGCTTACCTCACTCCGTACCTGGGACCGGACACTCCTCTCCCGGTACCAGCCGTTCTATATGCCGTTCTGCGATCTCTGCTGCCTGTGCACGTACGGAAAGTGCGATCTGACAGGCACAAAAAAAGGTGCCTGCGGGATCACGATGCCGGCCCAGCAGTCCCGCATCGTTCTCCTTTCAGCCTGCATCGGTGCCGCCACCCACACCAGCCATGCGCGCGAACTCGTTACCTACGCGATAAAAAAAGCCGGCCGTGACTGCCCTATCAATCCCGGCGGCAACGCGATCGGGGTGGAGGCCCCGGTCATCCGCCTTGTCTGTGGGGAAAAACCGGAAATCCTTGCCGACCTTGAGACGGTCCTTGACTACTGCGAGAGCCAGATCACCTCCCTCCTTGCGGTGACGCATACCGGCCAGGAGGGCGATCCTCTCGACTTCGAGAGCAAGGTACTCCACGCAGGTATGATCGACCAGGTGGGCATGGAGGTCGCTGACTTGGCACAGATCTCGGCGCTCGGGTACCCCAAGGCCGACCCGGATGCCCCGCTTGCTGCGCTCGGTATGGGCACCGTCGACACCACAAAACCGGTTATTCTTGTGATCGGCCACAACGTGCCTCCTTCGGTTGCCATCATCGATTACCTGCACAAAGAACACCTGTCGGATCAGGTCGAGGTGACCGGTATCTGCTGCACCTCGATCGATGCGACCCGGTATTCGCCCCGGGCGAAGATCATCGGCCCCATGTCCTGGCAGATTCGGTACATCCGGAGCGGGATACCTGACGTGATTGTCGTGGATGAACAGTGTATCCGCACCGATGCACTTGCAGAAGCAGAAGCAATCCATGCGCCGTTTATTGCGACATCGGAAAAGAACTGCCTGGGTCTGCCCGACCGGACGCATGACGCGACAGATGCAATCGTCGCGGATCTGGCAGGAGGCCGGCAGGCCGGCGCCCTGATCCTCGATCCGGATAAGGCCGGTGAGGTTGCGGTCCGGGTTGCCCGGACCGTTGCGCCGGCCCGGAAAAATGCCCGTACTACTGCTGACCCGGCAACGATTCGCGAACAGGCGGTTGCCTGCACCCAGTGCCGGCTCTGCCAGAGGGCATGCCCGAACGATCTCAAAATCCCGCAGGGATTGAAAGCAGCCGGGGAGGGCAACCTGTCACTGCTCGCCGGCCTGTACGAGGCATGCGTGGGCTGCGGTCGGTGCGAGCAGGCCTGCACAAAGAAGATCCCGGTGCATTCCCTGATCGTGGCTGCTGCAGCAGAAAGAACAAGAAACGAGAAATTCACGATCCGTACCGGCCGAGGTGCGATCCAGGATATCGAGATCCGCAATGTCGGAGGACCAATCGTGCTTGGCGAGATCCCGGGTGTTGTCGCATTTGTCGGCTGCGCCAATTTCGCAAACGGGGGAAAGGAAGTCGCGGAGATGAGCGTGGAGTTTGCGAAGCGCCGGTACATTGTCTGCACCTCGGGCTGCGCCGCGATGTCAATCGGGATGTACCGGGATGAGGAGGGCAAAACCCCGTACGAGCAGTTCCCGGGAAGTTTTACTGCCGGCGGGATCGTGAACGTCGGCTCTTGCGTCTCAAACGCCCATATCGCCGGGGCGACCATCAAGATCGCGAGCATCTTTGCGCGGCGCAATCTGCGCGGGAACTATGCCGAGATAGCGGACTATGTCCATAACCGTGTCGGCGCAGTTGGCGTTTCCTGGGGCGCGATGTCCCAGAAAGCGGCGGCGATCGCTGCGGGGTTCTGGCGCCTCGGGATCCCGGTGGTTGTCGGCCCGCACGGGACCAAGTACCGGCGGATGCTTCTTGGCCGGGCCGATCATGATGCAGACTGGTATGTGCATGACCAGCGGACCGGGGAGGACGTCTACGCAGGCCCGGCGCCGGAGCACCTCTTTGTCGCGGCGGAGACCAAGGAAGAGGCAATGGTGCTCATCGCGAAACTCTGCATGCGGCCCAATGATACGACCCGGGGCCGGGCGATGAAACTGACGCATTATATCGACCTTTCCCAGCGCAACCTCGGTACAATTCCCGATGATATCCCCCGTTACATCCGCACGACCGCAGATATTCCTGTTACCTTAAAAGGGGAGATCACCCGGATTCTCGCACAGTCGGACTGGAAAGAGCGTCCCATCCCGGATCCAACGCTGCTCGCGCGGGATAAGCCATCACCACCAAAGGAGCGCTGATACCCCATGACCTCTCAAGACCCTTGGCAGACCGCAGAGATTGCCGGCCCGAAAAAGGCAGCCATCATTACAAAGCCTGCAATGGTTCTGGCGGTCATCAGCCGGGCACAGCACCCGGTGCTCCTCATCGGGCATAGTGCTGCAACGATTGATATAGGCGAGAGGAAACTGATTGACTACCTGCTCAACCTGGCCCGGATACAGAAAATCCCGGTGATTGCCACGGGGCATATCAACCGGGCATTGAAAGCAAGAGGTTACACAGGTGCCAGCATCATGCCAGCCGTCGAGGCAGGCCAACGGATTGCCGACCCCACATGGAACGGGCCGGACGGGAAGGGGCCCTGCGATCTCGCCATCATCGCCGGCCTGCCGTATCCCATGGCATGGACGCTCCTCTCCGGGCTCAAGAACTTTTCCCGGCACACAAAGACGATCACACTCGACAACACCTACCAGCCCAATGCGAACTGGTCGTATGCGAACATCACAGTCAGGGAATGGCAGGAGAACCTCGAAGCGATCACGGTAACAACAGAGGGGCCAAGAGATGTTTGAGGATATCCCGGTGGATGTAGGACTCGTCCATGTCGGCGAACGGATCAGGAAAAACGATATGTACGTGGAGCTGGGGGGCCCGTCAGTAGAGGAAAAGTTTGAACTGGTCCGGGTAAAAAAACCGGACGAGGTACGCGACGGGGCAATCACAGTAGTCGGCCCGGATCTCCCGGAAATGGAAGAGGGGAAGAAGTACCCGCTGGGTATCCTCATTGAAATTGCAGGGCCCGAACTGGAAGAGGATATCGAGGGCGTGATCGAACGACGCATCCATGAATATTCCAACTACATCGAGGGGTTCATGCACCTCAACCAGCGCTACGACATCTGGGTAAGGGTCTCGAAAAAAGCCTATACCCATGGTTTCACGACACTTGCGTATGTCGGTAAAGTCATGCTCGATCTCCTCAAGAACGAGTTACCCATTATTGAACGCATGCAGGTCACCTTCTTCACGGACAAAGATAAGATCTCGGCCCGGTATGCAGGTGCAAAAGCGATATATGGGGCACGGGACGCCCGCGCCCGGGGCCTGACCGACGACGATGTCGATGTTTTCTACGGGTGTGCCCTCTGCCAGTCGTTTGCACCCAGCCATGTCTGCGTTATCACACCCCAGCGGTACGCAAACTGCGGGGCAATCAGCTGGTTTGACGGGAGGGCGGCAGCCCGGATCGACCCAAAGGGCCCGATCTTTCCCATAGAAAAGGGAGAGTGCCTCGATCCGGTGAGAGGAGAATATACCGGGATAAACGAGAGCGCAAAGAAGCGTTCCCTTGGTACCGTGCACCGGGTCTACCTGTACAGCGCATTTGCCTACCCTCACACTTCCTGCGGTTGCTTCGAGGGAATCGCGTTCTACATTCCCGAGGTGGAAGGGTTTGGGATCGTGATGCGGGGATACAAGGACGTGACCGTGAACGGCCTGCCGTTCTCCACGATGGCAGACTCTACAGCCGGCGGCCGGCAGGTAGACGGGTTCCATGGGATATCGCTTGAGTATATGCGATCTCCTCGGTTCCTTTCAGCGGACGGAGGCTATGCCCGGGTCGCGTGGATGCCATCCGATTTAAAAGAACAGATGAGGGAGTTTATCCCGGCAGCACTCTTTTCTGCGATTGCCACGGAAAAAGATGTCAGCACCGTGAGCGAACTCAGGGACTTCCTCTCCTCGCATGCGCACCCGGTCACGGAGCGGTGGAAGGCAGACGAGGACGTACCGGTGAACGGAACAACCGGCGCCGTGCAGGTCTTCTCTGGCGGCGACTTCCCGATCATCTCGGCCGTCTGGTAGCCGTGGAGCGCCGCCATCGTCGCGTTGGCGAACGT
>JBEKTA010000014.1:0-15119 GCA_049516515.1 Methanoregula sp.
GATGAACGTCTTGCCGCTCGCGGTGGCAGCGACAACGAGAAGATCTTTCCCGAACAGCAGGCCGGCCTCCACCGCGAGCTGCTGGGCCGGCATGAGGGACTCGATCCTTGAAGCGACGATAAATTCGTGCGGGAGCGGCAGTTCCTCCAGTTTTGCAGTCGCAAGCACCGGGTGCGCCTCGATCCGGTCGAAGAGGGCCGACTTCATCGAGAGTTTTTCGGGCTGGACGAGCGCGAGCACCCGGTCAAGGTTCCGGGTCGCTTCGAGCAGTTCCTCGAAGTGCCGGAGCGTATCCTTTCCCATGTGCCCGATCGGCGCCAGTTCGCGCCTGAGCTCCCGGCGCCCGCACTCAAGGCAGATCTTTTCGCTCTTCCCGAATATCACGAAGTTGTCATTCGTAAGCGGTGTGTACCGGTCGTCTAGGAGGCAGATCCGGCAGACATCCACGGCACCGGTGCGGACCTGGAAGGCGTGCAGGAACTCTTCGAAAAGCGGGTCCGGCTTTACCATCCGCACGTCGCCTTCGCGGAGCTGGGCGATCAGGTCCTTTGACGGCGTGGCCCGGTACTCTTTCCGGGAGCCCCAGCGGAGCCGGTACTTAACCGGGCGGGGCCCCTTCGGGGTATCGGTCATCTCCACAATGCCAATTCCGTGGACGTGCTTCCCGTCGTAAAAGAGAAGTTTGTAGCTGCCTTTGACCGGCTGGACGATGATCTTCATGGGGCGATCAGATCGACGATGACGTACGAGAGCCCGACGCCTTCAAGCCGTTTTAAGAAATCCGTGAACTCTTCATCGACGATCACGATCACGCAGTCGATCCCGTGGAACGATGCCTCGATCACGCCTTCCCGCGCCCCGAAGAACAGGTCCGGTTTATGACCGGCGGCTTTGAGTGCGATATATGCCTCGAGCCCGACTGCCGCCACCATCCCTGCCGGGTGGACGAGTTCTTTTAATTTTTCCATCTGCACCCGGCGCGAACCCCCGTGCTGGATCCGGGGCACCTTGCAGATGGTGATAGTCCCTTCCTGATGCTCGATGATGCCGTTTAACCGGGCCACGCCCACATCCTCGTCTTTTTTTGCGTCGGCAACGACCGAACCGGTCGCCGTCTGTTTCTTTTTTGCGGCATACAGGAAGCCGGCTTTCATGTAGACCCCGACCTCGTCGCCGGCCTGGAGGTTCTCGGCAGCAATTGCTGTCCAGACCGAGACCTGCTGGATGATGTCGCGCCGGATGTGCCGGGCGTAGGACTCCAGTGACTCGGCGTTTGCAAGCACCCACTCGATGCCAGTCTTTGTCACCTCGTAGTTGCCGCGCCCGCTCGCAGAGACCATGCCCTCATCCACGAGCTCGCGGATATACTCGGAGATCGCCTGGGGAGTGACGCCGAGTTTTGTCGCAATCTCCTGCTGGCGCACCGCCGGCTGGTGCTCGGCAACCTCGACTAATATCTGTAACCGGGAGACCTCGCGTTTGCTGCGAAGGATGGAATAGAGGGGATCCTTAACGTCCGGTGTCAAGCCGCACCAGCCCCTGTCCCTTCACATCAAGCTGAGGTATCCTTTTTGCAAGCCCCTTGATAAAGACCGGACTGACACCGAATTTTCTTGAGAGATCGCTGATGGACGTGTTGCCGTTTGCCATTTCTGATTCGATCTGTCCGACAATCTCGCGGAGGTTCTCATCGTTTGAGAGCGAGATGTACAGGATATCCGAGAGATCCTGAAGGTTGCACTGGAAATTTGCACGGAACTTGTTGTACGTTCCCCGGAACTCCCGTTGCGGCGTCTTGCCGGGCTTTGGCATCCGCCACTGTTCTTCCACGAGATTACCTTTCTTTAAGATCTGGATGCAGAGAGGAACAGACTCATCGTTTACCTGTGCCTGGAGTTCTTCCTCGGTCATCCACGATTTGCTCAATAATTCGTATACCTTCTTGAACGCAGGACTGTTGAACGTCATGAGGAGCGGAACAAGTTCTACGGGATCGTTGACAATTCGGATGTGGCCCGGCACAGTAAAAACCCTATAATTATATCGCGGTATAAATCAATAAATTTATGCGGTAAACTCCATGCAAAAAAGGGGAAAAATTTCGGTTCGCGGCATCGTGCAGGGTGTCGGGTTCCGCCCTTTTGTGTATGCCCGTGCCTGCGAGTACGGGATCGCGGGCTCGGTAAAGAACCTCGGGAGTGAAGTGGAGATCTTCGCCCGGGGCGATCGGTTTGACACTTTTCTTGCGGCGGTCTCCCGGGGCCCACCGATGTCCCGGATCGATTTTGTTGACGTGACTTTTACGGACGCGGAGATCCCGGACGGTTTTGTTATTCTCAAAAGCGGGACCGGCTCTTTTTCCGGCATGATCCCGCCCGATATTGCGATCTGCGACGACTGTATCGCGGATATTTTTACCCGGGGCGGGAGATACGAAGGATACTGGGCAACGTCGTGCGTGAACTGCGGGCCCCGGTACAGCATCATCCGTGAGGTCCCGTACGACCGGGAGCGGACGAGCATGGACTCTTTTCCCCTGTGCAGCGCATGCGCGGGGGAGTACGGCGACCCGCACTCCCGGCGCCACCACGCCCAGACCATTGCCTGCCAGGCCTGCGGCCCGCAGCTCCGGCTCATGGACAGGACCGGCGCCGATGTCCCCTGCATCGACCCGGTCCGTGAGGCAGCGGCGCTGCTCGACGCCGGGAAGATCCTCGCGATCCGGGGCGTCGGGGGATTCCACCTTGCCTGTATCGAAGAGTCATCCGGGGAACTCAAAGCGCGCCTTGGCCGGATCGAACAGCCGTTCGCGGTGATGGTGCGGCCGGGTTTTATCGATCAGATCGCCCGGGTCTCAAAAGAGGAGCGGGAACTGCTGGAAAGTCCCGTCCACCCGATCGTGGTGCTCGAAAAGCGCGATCACGCCTCGCATGCCACCATCAGCAACCTGCATACGATCGGCTGCATGCTGCCCTACACCGGGCTTCACCATCTCCTCTTCTCGCACCTGAAACACCCGCTCCTGATCATGACGAGCGCGAACATGCCCGGATACCCGATGATCACCGATACTGATGTGGCTCTCGCGAGACTCGCACAGGATGCGGATTATTTCCTCGTCCACAACCGGACCATCACGAACCGGGTGGACGACTCGGTCGTGCGAGATGGCTATATCCTCCGGCTCTCACGGGGCATTGCACCGAAACGGACTGCCATCGATCTCGGCCCGTACTGCATCCTCGGCGTAGGCCCGGAGCTGAACGCGAACGCGACGATCTACAAGGGGGGGTTTGCCGTCACTTCCCCCCACGTGGGCAATGTCCGTAACCCGGCAACGCTCGAATACCTCGAGGAGACTGTCGCCAAGCTATCGCGACTGCTCGGGGCCAGGTACGAACTTGTCGCCCACGACCTCCACCCCCAGTTCCTCTCGACCCGGTTTGCAAAGGAGATCGCAGCGGAGCAGGGACTCGACCTTGTGCCGGTCCAGCACCACCGGGCGCATATCGCGGCGACGACGACCGAACCCTGCATCGGGATCGCCATCGACGGCGTCGGGTACGGGGACGACGGCACTGTCTGGGGCGGGGAGGTCTTTGCCGGGCAGGTGCCGGAACTCGCCCGGGTCGCCCATCTCGAACCCGTGGCGATGCCGGGTGGCGACCTTGCGACGAGGTTCCCGGAGCGGATGCTGTACGGCATCCTGCAGGATGAGAAGTGCCTTGCACTCCTCGCCGGCCGCGGCTGGTTGGACGTAGAACTCGGTGTGATCAAAAAACAGGTCGCAGGAAAGTTCAACGTCACGATGACGAGCAGTACCGGCCGGGTGCTCGACGCGGCATCTGCGCTGCTCGGTTGTTGTCGGGAGCGCACCTACGATGGCGAACCTGCAATGAAACTCGAAGCGGCCGCTGCGGGCGGGACCGCGGAAGCGTGGGAACCGGTATTTTCAACTGCCGGCGGGTGCGAAATTCTTTCAACCCGGGCGCTCCTTGCAACCGCTCTCTCGCGGTTCTCCCGCGCACCGCCCGGCGATAAAAATGCCGTCCGCAACATTGCGGCATCCATCCAGTACAACCTCGCCCGGGGGATCGCCGCGCTTGCCATCCACGCGGCAGAACACGACGACATTTCCCTTGTGGCCCTAAGCGGGGGCGTCGTCGCGAACCGGGCGATCCGGGAGACTATCCGTTCAGAGATCACCCGGGCCGGTCTCACCCTTGTCATCAACGACGCGTACCCGCCCGGTGACGGGTGCGTCTCCTTTGGCCAGTGTGTCTGGGCAGGGAGTCTCACAAAAGCCAGGGGGACAGGGTGCCATTCCCGGTAAAATCCAAAAAAACAAGCATTTTATCTTGACGGAAGTACAAAGATGAGATCAAGCTTGCGATGTATCCGCTGGACTTAATTCAGGAACAGGAAAAGAGGCTCCAGAGCCTGGAAAAGGAGCTCACCGAGCTCCGCCAGGGGCTCGCGGCGGTGCATGATTACTTCCTCGAAATCAAGGCTGCGGCTGATGAAAAGAGTATCAGCGCCGAGATCAACATCGGGATTGTCAGGCCCCAAAAAGAGGATGATGCAGAGTTCGAGGGCATCTGGGATTTCCACCAGAAACTGCTCGTCGGCGACCCTTCGGGGACCATCCCGCTCGATATCATGTATGACACCTTTGCCCAGTTCTGCCGCAAGAACGGGAGAAAGCCGGTGGACAAGGATGCATTCGAGTACCTGCTCCCGCAGATGGACGAACCCCGCCCGGTGATCTTCCGGGGAAAATGGCAGGGATGCAGGTTCCGGTAAACGGTGGCTGAACCTTCGCGGGCATGGAGATTTCATGGCACATGTCCGAATAACGGCTGACTCCGATATTCCCCTTGTCGGGTCGCTCTATTTTGGTATTATTGACAGGGGCACGAGCCTCTTACAGGTACGGCCGAGCTGCGGCTGCAACCTAAACTGTCCCTTCTGCTCGGTCGATGCCGGTCCCTGTTCGACCACCCGTGCGACCAGTTACGAAGTGGAACTGGAATACCTCCTCTCTGCCGTTGAGGAGATCGCCCCGTTCAAGGGGACGGGTGTCGAGTGTCACATCGATTCCCCGGGCGAACCGCTCATGTATCCCCGGCTTCCCGAGCTGGTTGCGGCGCTCAAAAACATCGACGCAGTTAGCATTGTCTCGCTCCAGACAAACGGCACACTCCTTGACGAAAAAAAGATCGCGGCGCTTGCAAACGCAGGGCTCGACCGGATCAACCTCTCGCTGCATGCGCTCGAACCGGCGCTCGCCCGCGAGCTTGCCGGTGTAAACTGGTACGATATCGACCGGATCACCGGCGCGGCAAAAGCGGTTGTGAAAAGTTCCATGGATCTCCTCATTGCCCCGGTGTATATGCCGGGCATCAACGATGCGGAGATCCAGAAGATTATCGGATTTGCACAGGAGTGCGGGGCGGGAAAACGGTTTCCGCCGCTCGGCATCCAGAAGTTTGAGCGCTACCGGTACGGCAGGACGCCAAAAGGGGTGAAAGTCCAGAGCTGGTGGCAGTTTTTCAACCGGAGCATCAAAGAGTGGGAAAAAGCGTCCGCCCTGCACCTCCGCCTCGATGCAGGGCGGGACTTTGGCACCGTGCGGCGCCCCTCGCTTCCGCAGGTATTTACCAAAGGCGAGAAAGCGACCGTCGAGATCAAGGCTCCCGGCTGGATCCACGGGGAACAGCTCGGCGTCGCCCGGAACCGGGTGGTCTCGGTGTTCGGCTGCGATAAAGAATCCGGGCAGGTCCGGGTAAAGATCGTCGCGGCGAAAAACAACATCTACGTGGGCGTACCGGTCTAGGCAAGAGGATCCCACCCGGATCCGGGAAAGAGCGCGGGGCGAACATGCCGGCGCATCCGCTCTTCTGGATTACAGTACGAGAGGAGGATAATTACAAACGAGAGACTCAGAAGAAGAAAAAAAGATTTAGCCGAACAGGGCACCGAGCCCTGCCATGCCGCTCTCTTCTTCTGCCTTCTTGTCCTCTTCCTTGTGCTCTTCGTGGGCGGGTGCTGCTGCGTGGCCCGCTGCGGGTGCTGCGGCTGCAACGGCGACCGGCGCTACGGCTGCCTTGCTGATAGCTTCCTCAATGTCCACGCCGTCGAGGGCTGCAATGAGCGCCTTGATGCGTGACTCGTTTGCTGCTACACCTGCGGCGGTAAGTACTGCCTTGACGCCGTTCTCATCGACCTTCTTGCCTGCCTTGTGCAGGAGAAGTGCTGCATAGATATACTCCATCTTAAATTCACCTCAATAATTTTATTTTACCAGGGTCTTTAACACCTGGCTTTCTCTCTGGGCTTTACCAATAATCGCATCGACAACATCCTTCTCGTAGATTGCCGCCTCGATCGCAAGACCGCGTGCATCCCTGACGGCTTTGGTCAGGATCGGTGCCATGGTCTCTTTCGTCGGGATCGCTGCATTGACCGACAGGTTAAACGCCTGCAGGCCGGCAAGCTGGAGCTGGGCGAGGAATTTCGTCTCGTCCACTGCGAGCACGGACGGCTCGTAGAGGTTGCCCTCGTGGAAAGCTGCCTGGAGGGCGAGCCCCACATCCATGGGCTTGATGTCCAGTTTGATGAGCACACCGGCAAGTTTTGCCGAGATGACTGCGCCTTTCTTGACGACGGTCTTGGTCTCTCTGATCTTGACCTTGCCGCCTTCAATCGCTGCGGGAATGCCGGCCTGCTGGAGCTCACCGACAATCGGGCCGGGCTTGAAGCTCGTGGGCCCCTTCTCGATAACGATATCCTCGGGGGCGGTCTCGCCGGCCTTTGCGGCCATCTTGGTCTTGGTTTTCTCGAGCTGCTTGTACAGCTTGAACGGGTTGTCGTTCGAGAAGATCATCGCGGAGTGACCCGAGATGTACTTGGTGAGGCCTTTTGCGTCCCCGCCAATCTCGCCGAGCGCGTGCTCGATTAAGGTGTTTCGTGTCACCTTGATGACGGCCTTGCCCCGTAGGTTTCGCCGGATCTGCTGCACCTGCTGTGCGGGAATGCCGTACATGTCGACAAGCCCGATCAGCGTGTACTCTTTTGCGTGCTTCTTGATCTCCGCGACCTCGTCCTTCTTCCATGCGGGCAGGTGGTGGGTATAGACTGCCATTATACCAGCCTCACGGACGGGCCCATCGTGGTCTTGACAAAGACCGAGCGGACGTTTAAGTGACCCTGTTCAAGGACAGACTCGATACGTTTGACAACCGCATCGATGTTCTCGGCGACCTGCTCCGGTGTCATCGCCGTCGATCCTACCTTTGTCGAGAAGACCGTCTTATCCTTCGTGCGGATCTTCACCGACTTTCGGAGACGTTCGACAATCGGGCGGATATCGGTCTGCCCGGGGATCGGCATCGGCATCCTGCCCCGCGGACCGAGCCGGGGACCCAGATAACGACCGACCTGCGGCATGACCGCGGTCTCGGCAAGGAAGTACTTGTAGGCACTTGCGACCCTGCGTGCTTCACGCGGGGCGCCTCCGAGCCGTTCTACCTCTTCAGGGCCGATGATCAGATCAACCTTGGCTTCCTTTGCCTGCGTGACAATATCCCCTTTCCCGATGACACAGATACCGTTGTTCTCTCCGGTACCGTGGGGAAGAAGTATCGTCTCGTCGATACGATTTTTCGGCTGCGCCATATCGATATTCTTGAGATTGATGGTAATATCGATGCTTTCAGAGAATTTTCTCTTTGGCGCCTTTTCAATCGCCGTGTTTACGGCTTCCAGAATTTTGGCCCTATCAACCATCTGATTCCTCCATAGTCTGCGACCGAACCCTTCGATCTCCTATGGTGTTCTCCGGTTATTTCACAAGGACGCTGTCATACTTGCCAGCTGCGATGTCGGTGAGCACGTCTTTTGCGCGCTTGCCGTCAACGGTGACTCCCATGCTCACGCACGTGCCCACGACCTCTCTGACTGCAGTCTTGAGCTCGTAGGAGAGCATTCCTTCGAGTTTCATGTTGGCAATTCTGACTGCGGCCTCGAATGGCAGATTCCCTGCCACTTTGACGTTGGGCTCTGCGGATCCTTTCTCGATATTGGCCTCTTTCTTGATGAGTGCCGTCGTCGGTGGGATACCCACCGAGATCGTGAAGTTCTTCTTTGCGTCGACTTCGATCTTGACCGGGACCTGCATTCCGTTGAATGTGGCGGTCTTCTTGTTGATCTCATCGACTACTGCTTTCACGTTGATACCGAGTGGTCCGAGCGAGGGTCCTAATGGTGGGCCCGCTGTTGCCTTTCCGCCGGGTACTAAAACCTCGACCACTTCTGCCATAGTCTTTGCACCATGCCGTCCCGTATTTGCGGGTTCCGAGCTTGGGTCTGTAAATATTGATGTGAGGGGAAATAAAGGTGATCGTGGGAAGAGGGGGATGTTAAAAGAGAGTGCGGAATATGGATCCCATTGAGGATATGAAAATGAATCGGGACTATTATTCTGGTTCGAAGTATTCTGCAATTTTCTCCAAGAATTCGGGATTTAACGAGGAGGCCAGTCCAAGTTTTTGAATCCCTTCGATTTTCCCATTAAGGTTTGCAATAGAGATGAACCCGCAGACTTTTGAAAGGGGTTTGGCATTCAATTCAAAGGTTGGTCGAAGAATTTCTTGTTTTACTTTATTCCGACGCTCATCACCTGCGACAAGGTAGAGTTTAATATTCAGATTTGGTTGAAGTGCCAAGAGATCACTCATTCGCAACAATCCGGAATAGATGGACGTTGTGCTCTCTACTTCAAATGCCGCAATAATTGAATTCCCTTTCAGCCAGAGCACGTCGATGAGTTCTATAGTGCGTTGGGTTGCATCATTAAATTGTGCAGGGAGTTCCTGAACCATTTGAGGAAGTGACCCCAATGTTTTCCTTTCATAGACCTTTGAACGATCATTTCGGGCAACCCACACATCCAAACCCATCTCAGAACCCAAGGTCAAAAGACGATACTGAATTTTTACATGATCCGTTGTGTATTGGACTTCTCCCGCAGGTGTTTCTGGCAAATCCGGTATTTCCGGTTCTTCTTTTTCAGGGACAGAGACAATTTTTTGTTCGGTCTTCCCTTTACCTCGTTGGGAAACTTTGTAATAAGGAATCCGTTCGATCTGTTTTTGATCAACAGGACGGTTTACAGGAGTCTTTTGCGCCTCTTTTAAGAGAGATAATATCAGATCTCCATCTTCTCTCTTCTGAAATCTATTGGGACTTCCACGTAAAAATCCCTTGAAGTATTGCCGATCCGTGTCATTAAGGAAAAATTGGACTTTGCCGTTTAGTGCATCCATCTCGACACCAAATTCAGCGTCGAGCAGTAGCAAAGGGCGAACGGAGAGTCGCTCGGGAAAATCATCCAGCTCCCAGATTTTCCGTGTGTCCTTACTCGGTCCGATTACTTCCAGTGCACCAACCCATCGTTTAACACCTGTCAAATAACAGAGAAGGATATCCCCGGCGGGGATTGATTGTACTGTTTTTCGTCGCCTTTCACGGAATCCTGAAACATTTGCGCCATTTTTTCGGAAATCATTCCATGTTGCTCCGGTAAAAAGATCTAACCAATACTCCACGATGATTCTCCGTAATATCAACTTGGAGCGATTGAAGCGATAATACCTTTGACTTTGAATTTTGATGGGTCAGTTAACAGGATAAACGGGAGAAGATAGCCACTTAATCGTTCTTCCACTTCTACCCCCTCCTCGAGGCCCCGACGGGGTTATGTGAACGTTCGTTTGAACTCGTCAGCCTCAATGCCAGCCTGCTTGAGGATCCCCATCAGGGTTCCCTTCTTTAATTCACGATGAAGCGGAACAGAAAAGACACGCCATTCTTTCTGGACAACAACATGGGATGCAGTCTGCCGGCGCGGGATAAAGCCGCACCTGACAAGATACTTCACCATCTCCTCACCGGAAATAACCGGGAGTCTAGGCGACATCCGCTACTTCAACCTGCGAAATCTCGCACCGGGCGGTCGGGGTCTTTCTGTGCAGTTCTTCCCGCTGGACTTCGAGTACAAGTTCAATTGCTTCTTTGATATTGGCTAGTGCTTCCTCCCGTGTTTCGCCCTGGCTGATCGCACCCGGGATCTCCACGCACTGCACGGTAAACCCGCCCTCTTCCTGCGGTTCAAGCACTACCGTATATTTCATGATTGTACCATTATGCCACAAAGATTATACAATGTTTCTCCCATTCAAGGGGCACGAGGTACTGGCAGAGACATGCAGAATGTACCCTAACATCCTGCCCTCGGTTGCGATGAGTGCCCCCTCCCCGGTCCCTTCAAAATACCCCCACTGACCCCTCATCCCCTTGCATTCCGACACCTCATTTCGGTTTCATTTTTCCTCTGAAAATTTTTCAAGAATATGCAAAAAACCTGCAAGAAAATGAAGAGGACAAGAGGGGGGTCAGTGGGGGAAAATTTCAAAACCGGGACAATGAATGAAGTGAAATGACCGGATATCTATTACGTGAAATTCCCGGGCAGGCCTTTTTGCAGGGGATTAGAACGTTCCCCCTCTGACCCCCCATAAAATCCCGACCTGGAGATTTCCATCAGGGAAGGGCCGGGTCAGTACTCCCCATGACCGCATGAGGAGCTGATAGTACGCCCCATCCGATCCGGCCCGGTCCTGGGCCATGACTGAGACCTCATTCTCTTTCAGGCACGAGGGAGTGGGAGCTCGTCTCAGGGCCGCGACCCCAAGGACAGCTTCACATCTCCCCGGTAACATCGATACCGGCATCTTCCACGGACCCGGGCACTTCTTCTCCCGGTTTCTCCTGCTTCCCCTGCTCCTCGTGGACGAACCTGGAGCCGGTCATTGAGGCTAATATTGCGGCGATGACGGACAGCAGGGCGCCGATGTAAAAGGAGATCCTGAGCGAGGGCATGAAGGCATGCGCAAGCGTGGTCGGGAACCAGGTGGTGCCGGTCAGAACCGTGATCGTCGCCGGGCTGATGGCGGCGACTGCCGACGGGGGCAGGCCAAGAAGGAGGGCATGGACAGGGTTGTAGCCCAGAAACGCGGCAAACAACGCCCCTGTCGGGGGAATAGTACTCATGGGAGCGACGAGCCCCGGCGCACCGGCGCTCGTTAACGATGTCGCAAGTTCCGGGGGGAACAGGTGCGTCAGGCTCACGATGACGATGGTAAAAAACAGGGCCATGGAGATGACCATCCCGCTGTTCTGCAGCATCGACCGCATACCCGACGCAACACCCCGGTCCTCGGGAGGCACGGAGTTCATGATGGACGCAATGTTCGGCGACCCGAACATGCCGTTGCCGATGCCCATAATGAGGAGCGCGACGGCAAAAATGGGGTAATCGAAATTATAGGGCAGTGAGGCAAGGAGGATAAACGAAAGGGCAATCAGGAGCAGGCCGGACGTGGCAAACCAGCGGGCACCGTACTTGTCTGAGAGCCATCCCGAGAGCGGGCCCATGATCACAAACCCGGCGGTGAGCGGCAGCATGAATATCCCTGCCCAGAATGGTGTCGATTCGTAGCTGTACCCGTGGAGCGGCAGCCAGATACCCTGCAGCATCAGGATCAGGATAAAAAACATGCCGCCCCGGGCAAGGGCGCTCAGGAACCCGGCCGTATTCGCGAGCGAGAAGACCCGGATCTTGAAAAGGTTGAGTCGGAACATCGGATCCTCGACCCTGCTTTCGATGATAGGAAACGCGATCAGGAGGAGGATACCGATGCCGATCGCTGCAAGAACCCACGGGTTGCCCCATCCCATCGGGTCGTTCCCGTACGGGAGCAGGGCATATGTGATACCGATCAAAAGGATCGTCAGCCCTGATACAAAGGTGATGTTCCCCCAGACATCGATCTTCCGGGCCTTTTTCGGAAGCGGGGTTTCTTTGAGTTTGAGGTACGCCCAGACCGTGCCGAGGATACCGACCGGCACGCTGACGAGGAACACGTACCGCCAGTTATAGAACGCGAGGACGCCGCCAAGGATCAGGCCCACGAACTGGCCGGACAAAAAGGAAATGGTATTGAGCCCCAGTGCCTTGCCCCGCTCATCAGGAGGAAAGGCATCGGTGAGGATGGCGGCACTGTTGGAGAAGGTAAACGAGGCCCCAACTCCCTGGACGAGGCGGAACACAATAATCTCAAGGGCGCCTGTGCTACCCTTGTCCGGCGTAAGAAACAGCAGGATGGATCCCAGCGTGAAGATGGCAAACCCGAGATTGTAAAGTTTCACCCTCCCGTACATATCCGAGAGCCGGCCACAGGAGAGGAGGAGGGTGGCAGTTACGAGACTGTACCCCATCAGTACCCAGATGAGGTACTGGAACGAGGTGAGCGGGTCGATATTGATGCCATTGAAGATCGCGGGCAGCGAGATGAGGGTGATACTCCCGTTCACGGATACCATGAACATCTCGATGGTCGTGATCGAGAGGACGATCCACTTGTAATCAATGCCTTTTTTCGCGGGTCCGGTTCCATCGCTGGATGTTTCGTTTGTTTCCATGAGATCGGGCTGACCCCGGTATCATCCGGGCATGTTCATGTGCGTGTAAAATATAACTTACAAAGGTAGATCGTCTGGAAACATAAGTGTTCAGGCTTCCTGCGCGAAGGGGCCGGGCCGGTGGAGATACCTGATGAGACCGGAGATTGGTTAAAGAGCGAAAATTTACTGAAGAAAAAATGCTCTTTTTCCCGGAATATCGCAGGGAAACATTAAAAATATCCCCATGATGAGAACTCCCTGAAGGTGACATGCATGAAATATGCCGATATCGATAAAATTTATCAGACACTCCCCATGGAGAACATCCCCTGGAACAGTGAGACACCACCGGAAGCGCTTGTGAACCTTGTGAAGGATGGGATCGTCCGGCCCTGCAAAACCATTGATCTCGGGTGCGGTGCCGGTAACTATGCAATCTATCTTGCCGGTCTTGGGTTTGATGTTACCGGGGTCGACAGTTCTCCCACAGCACTAAAAATTGCAGGAGTGAATGCAAAAAAACGGGGAACCCGGTGCAGGTTTGTTGTCGCTGATCTCCTCGGCGACCTGCATGAGGTAACGGATACGTTTGACTTTGCCTATGACTGGGAGTTCCTGCACCATATATTCCCGGAAGACCGGGAGACCTATATCAGGAATGTGCATAAACTCACCAACCCCGGGGCAACGTATTTTTCTGTCTGTTTTGCCGAGAGCGATCCCCAGTTTGGCGGAGGCGGAAAATACCGTACGACCCGGATCGGGACGACACTTTATTTTTCCTCGGAGTCCGAGATACGGGAACTAGTCTCCCCGTATTTTGCCATCCGTGAACTAAAAACTGTGGAGGTCAGCAGTAAATTCGGCCCACACCGTGCCGTCAGCCTGCTGGCAACGCGACGATAAAATTCTTTTAAGGGAGGTCTGGAGAAAACCCAGACTCACTTTATTTTTTGTGAATCAGATATATGAGGAAGGTGACCATCTCTCCCAAAAAAAGGGGAGGCCACCTACCGGTTCAGCAGCCTGTCATGATTGGGAAATGCCACCTGCGGTCTCCTGGTAATAAATGAGACGTCCAGGTTTTTTACCATCCGTGCGGCCATGTCTGCGGGAATTCCCAGCGCCATCATGTCAGGTGGCATCGAATGGTTCTGGGTCGGATCCTGCGGGCCCATGAACGCGGTGTCGTGCGGCGTGTTTTCCGCAAGGCCTGCCGGGAACGTGATAAATGTCGAGCAGGAAGACCCCCAGGGAACGATCACCGGTGAGAACGGGTCGTCCCGATCGAAATGAATGAGTGCCGCCATGTTCCGGATCTGCTCACCGTTCCCGAAGATGCAGAGGGAGAGGACGCCGGGCATGGGATCGGGGAGCGCCTCGCATACCTGCACGACAAGGTATTTTCCCGGCGGGTGGATCGGCCCGGCTGCCGCTGAGCAGCGGTCGACCAGATCTGGGCTTGCTTTCAAAAACTCCGCTGCCCCGCCGCGGACATCCTTCCGGCCCGTCGAGACAAAATACTTGATGTCATCCGGCACCGGGATGTATCCCGTGTGGAACAGCCCGCCCATGCAGCAGCCCTCGCTGGTATCCGCGCTCACATAGATCCCTGACACGGCATTTCCCGTCGCCATCCGGAACAGGGAGACCGCAAAACACCGGTTAACCCCGTTCATCGGCGGGATGCCCACCGGCAGGACCTCCGATCCATACACTGCAAGAGGGCGTGTCGAAAGCCTGAATGCAGACGCAAGCTTCGCCCCGATATCCCTGAAATCCTGTTCAGTCATTATTTTCCCCCGGTTACCGCTTCTCCGGCCAGCCCTTTCCAGATCGGCCCATCGAATACCCCGTCTTTTGCCTCCTCTTCCATTTCCAGATAGAGCGAAAACGGTACGGCAAACGTGAACATCTTTTCTGGAATGGTTTTTCCTACGTTTGCCCGTGCGGCGAGATCGGTGTACCCGAGCACTGCCCGGGGGTGCTCCTTTTTTGCCTCGTCGTACACAAATGCCCCGATCTGCTGGCAGGCAGCCATGGGCGGGACCCGCACGGGATCGGTGCCCTCACGGACTGCACCCACAAGTGTGACGAGCCCGGTGATCTGGAGCGGCGCGGCCAGAAAAACCACGACGTCCGGGTGCTCGCCGGGTTTCACCTTGCCAAGCGGGGTAAATATGACGTACTTCTCGGCAATATCCGTGATCGGCAGGTCCTTGGTCATGAACCGCTTTGCCTTCTCCGGATCTTTATGCAGGCGCTCGCCATGGATAAACTTCGCACGCTCCCGTTCCGGAATGTGCTGCACGGTTGCGCAATAGGCATCCGGATTTTTGCTGCTCTCTGCACCCTTCACAAAGAAGGCTGACATGAAATCAACGCCCGCACCGCCGAAGGCATCGTAGTACCCGTTGCCAAACCCGAGGCCGGCCCTGAGCCGGCTTTGCGCTCGCATGAAACCACACGAGCGACTCAGCAGGCTTTCGTTTACCCGCCTTTACGATAGCGGCCGGCGAATTCAGGTCTATTGGGCGGGGTATAATTCTCTTGTAGGGCATCGCCTAAATCTCTCGTAAGGGTTCTTCGTTGTT
>JBEKTA010000015.1:0-16284 GCA_049516515.1 Methanoregula sp.
AATTACGTTAAAAGACCTCTCGTACATGCTCTGGTGCACGCAGGGGTTCAAAAAGATCGTGGCAGAGACCATCCAGCTGCGGAATATTCCATCCAGCGGTTCAAGGTACCCGCTGGAGACGTACTTTGTGGCATGCGATGTGGAAGGACTTGAGACCGGTCTGTACCGGTACCTCCCGAAATCCCACAGTGTTGTCGCAGAACGGATCGACTCCGGCCTGATAATGGAGATGAGCACGGCAAGCTTAAACTTCAAGATCATGACCCGGGCTGCTGTAACATTCCTCTGGGTTGCACTCCCGTACCGCTCGGTCTGGGCCCTTGGGAACCGGGGTTACCGGAGCTGCCTCATCGAGGCCGGGCATACCTGCCAGAACCTGATCATGGCGGCAGAAAACCTCGGTTACGAGGTCTTTCCCACGGATATGTTCCATGACGAACAGATAACCAGACTCGCTGGCCTGGACCCGGAGACCCAGTGGCCGGTCTACCTTGCGGCAGTGGGAACAGTGGAAAAGAACATCACGATTGCTTGAATACGTCCCCTTTTTTGGTGCTGTTGCTCGTGCTTTTTCTTCCTGCTAAAAATAATTCAGCAGGGTCCGAGAGCCTGCCTGCAGCCGCGATGGGGAAGACCTGCGGCGAAGTGAAAACAGGGTAATTATGATAAAGATAAGACCGACACACAGGTTTGTCCCGCCAGTCCATGGACCAGAGTGTTATTGCCCGGCAAGCCCGGCCTTCGCTATACCCCTGCTCCCGCCTTGCCTCTCTCGTCAATCACGGGTTTTGCCTCCGGAACCTTCTTAAGGATATCTTCCTGGAACTTGTCGAAGTGAATATCGTCCAGTTGCTCCGAGAGGAGCCTGCCGCTCCATGCCCGACGGTATACCCAGTCCACGATCTTCTCGATAACAAAAAGCACCTGGTCCTCGGACTCCACGGTGAGCAGGTTACGCCCGATCTTCGGGTGCCGCCCCCGTCTTCCGCCGATCGTGATGAGGTAATGACGGTTCTCAGCCTTTATAAGGTCAAAGGAGCACGACTGGACGCAGACCCCACACTGAACGCACTTGATCTCGTCCAGCACTGATATGCCGTTCTTTATCTGGATCGCGTTTTCCTTGCAGTAATGGACGCAGTTGCCACAGCCGGTGCAGAGGCGATCCTTCGTGCGGACCGGTTTAACCCTGCCGATAACACCGATCTCATTGAGCATGGGGCTCATGCACGCATTCGGACAACCGGAGAGGGCGATCCGTATCTTGACCGGCATCTCCTTGCCAAAGAGTTTTGTATCGATCAATCTGGCAATGCGGATCGTATTTATATTGGCAAACTTGCACCGCTCGGTTCCCGGGCAGGCAATGATATTGACGATTTCGTCCTGTTCTGAGCCGATGGGTGTGCCGTTCTTCTCTAAGGCTTTTCCCAGTTTCTTAAGGGAATCCTGTTTGATATGAGGTATCTCCAGTGTCTGGCGGGTAGTGCTGTGCACCTCACCGTTGCCGTATCTCTTTGCAAGAGTGGCAATGCCCCGGAGCTGATCAGTAGTGAATATTCCGGCCGGTGCCCGGAGGCGCACGGTGCTGTAATCGGTGTCCCGTTCAGTGATGACGCCCCCTTTCATATGAATACCGATATCACACTGCATTGATCAAAAATTGGTTATACGGAGTAATCAATGCTGGGTTTATACCATGAACAAAAGACGATTTTATTCCCATTCCAATGTAATCAGCGTTCGATCTATCGTAACGATATTTCCGGCGTAACATTACTTTCGGATATACTGGTTGCCATTGCATACGAAACGATCGCCGGGGCGGGTGTTGAGAACACAGTGCTTTGAAGAGTGAGGGGCCACGGCAGAAGTGTAATCTCCCCCTCCGGGCCGGGCGGGGATACTTTCACCATGCATGGCCGGCACTTATCACCGTGCAACGATCAAACGATACCTGAAATGAGGAAAGGTGCGCATCTCATCATCGGGATACTGGCATTTTGTGGATACGCGTACCTGGTAAGTCTCCTGAATGCAACCACCCGAGAGTTGTTCCTCCTCGGACTGTTCGCGGTTGTCACCGGTTCAATGATGCCGGATATTCTGGAGGCCCCGACCAGCTGGAGACACCGGGGGATATTCCACAGCAAACGGGCACTGAAATGCATGGCGGGAACATTTGGCATAACGGCGGCAATTGGGGTACTGGTATCCCCGCTCATCCCCCATGCGTTCCTTGTCTACGGCTTGTCCTGTTTTGCCCTCGGATACCTCTGCCATCTTCTCGCGGATGCCACAACAAAAAGAGGACTGCCGGCATAGCACGAACCCGCACAGCATAACCAATTAAAAAAAATGGTCCGGCGTTATCCCTGCTTGCCGAGAACCCGGAGAACCGCATCGCCGAATTCGCGGGTTCCGGCCGCACCGCCGAGGTCCCGGGTCCGAATACCGGACGCAAGCACCCGCTGAATGGCGGATTCTATCCGCACAGCCCCATCGGAGTAGTCCCCCAGATGCGCAAGGAGCATCGCAGCACTCCGCAGGGTGGCGATCGGGTTTGCGATGTTTTTCCCTGCGATGTCCGGGGCACTGCCATGCACCGGTTCAAAGAGGGCATACCGATCACCGATGTTTGCGCTCGGTACAAGGCCCAGCCCCCCGACAAGGTACGAGGCAACATCGGAGAGGATATCGCCAAAGATGTTCGTCGTCACGATCACGTCGTATGCCTGCGGGTGCTGGAGGACGTCAAGACCGAGGGCATCGATAAACTTCTCGTTATACGACACCCCGGCCTTTTTTGCCTCCGTCATGCAGATATCGCGGAAGAGGACATCGGATTTGAGCACGTTTGCCTTGTGCCCGATAGTGAGCTTTCCCTGCCGCTGCTGCGCAAGCCGGATCGCTGCTCTCACGATCCGTTCGGTTCCTGCCCGGGTCACCACCCGGAGCGTCGTCGCACAATCCGGACCGGTCTCCTCTATCCCGGAGTACAGGCCCTCAGTGTTCTCCCGCACGATCATCATATCAAATCCGTCGCCTTTGACCGGGCGCAGGTTCGCATACAGGTCGAGTACCTTCCTGATCCGGAGGATAACACTCTGGTAATCTTTCATCGGCGGGGTCGTGACCGCCCCAAACAGGACGGCGTCCGCAGTTTTAAGCTCCGCGATATCGTGGTCTGCACAGGGGCAGCCGGTCTGCTCCCAGCGCCCGTACCCTACCCCGACCGGGAAGTACTCGTACTCGGGGTGGAGTAATGCGAGAACTTTTTGTGCAACCGGGATCACCTCGTGACCGATCCCGTCGCCTTCAACAATTGCGATCCGTGTCATCTCTTCTTCCACTGGCTGACCAGTTCCTGTACCGACCGGGCAATCTTTGCGGGGCTTGCACCCCAGTGGACGATCGCTCCGAACTTCCCGTTCCAGTTACCTACCCCCTCACGCTCGGACCGGCAGCACCGGGCAATAAACGGCTCTTCCTTGATCTGCTCCAGGGGACAGATGTTCTCTAAGGTGAAGTCCGTCCCGTAGCATTCCGTACAGAACTGTTTTGCGGTAAGACACCCGGCCACCCGTTCGCCACCCTGCATCGGGTCGGCATCCAGCGTCCGCGTATACCCGGCAGCCCGGCAGGGATAGACATCGGCAGGAACCGTGGTGATGTCCCGGATGTGGTGGTCGAAGACCACCGTGAGTTCCCCGAAGAGCCCGATCGATTCCATCTCTTTTAAGCTCGCCGAGAGGGTCGAACGGGGTGGGATCACATCGTAGACATGAACAGTAAAGAACTCCGACAGGTCGGGATCGAGAACAAACGTCATGTTCTCTTCGACCCCGGTAAAGACCGTGCACCGGTACCCTCTCACCAGTGCAAGTCGTACAAGCCGGGCCCGGTCGTTGAGCTGCACTTTTTCAGGGTAACAATAGACCTCATCCGGTGTCGCAAGGACACGGGACGAGACGATATCCCGCATGACCGTTTTTTTCGTGGGGTCAAGGGAGACCTCGACAAGTTCATACCCGGCCCCGGACTCCCGCAGGAGGTACCGGCTGATGGCATAGACCTTGTCGCCGCAGGGTTTTGTCGAGGCAAGCCCGACGACTTTACAGTGCTCCGGGAAGATCACCGGTGAGCCCTCCAGTATTCCACGAGGCCGCCAGCCATGAGGATCTCCTGCATCCGGGAGGACAACGGACGGATCGTATGCCGTTTTCCTCCGATCTCGACCCAGCCTTCAGATATATCAAACGCGACCGTGCTTCCCTCTTCACAAGGAAGGTCTGACTCGATGAGCGGAAGGCCGAGGTTGATCGCGTTCCGGAAGAAGATCCGTGCAAACGACGGGGCGATCACGGCGACGACCCCGGCCTCCCGTATGGCGATTGGTGCCTGTTCCCGGGATGACCCGCACCCGAAGTTCTTGCCGGCAACAATCACGGCCCCTTTGATCCGGGGGGCAAGCGAGGGGTCGAGATCCTCGAAAACATGGGTCGCCCAGATACTATGGTCCTTGGTCCGCAGGTACCGGCCGGCGATGACCATATCGGTGTCGACATCAGCCGGCAGGCAGACTGCTGTACCTTTTCCCTGCATCAGGCCGCCTCCGGAGACGTGATCTCGCCGGCGAGAGCTCCTGCTGCGGCAGTGGCGACAGACCCAAGGTAGATCTCCCCGCCGACACCCATCCGGTTCTTGAAGTTCCGGTTGGCGGTCGAGAGACAGACCTCCCCTTCCCCGAGCACGCCCATATGGTAGCCGAGGCAGGGGCCGCAGCCGGGCGTCCCGATGGTACAGCCCGATTCGACGATATCGGCCAGCACACCGGTCTGGATCGCTTTTTTGAGGATCTCCTCCGAGGCAGGGACCACGATCGTCCGTACCGCGACTTTTCTGCCTTTGACAAGCCGGGCAAACCGGGCAAGATCGGAGTACCGCCCGTTCGTGCAGGTGCCGACAAACACCTGGTCAAGGGGAAGACCCGCCAGGTCATTGACGGGCTTCACCGTGTCCACCCGGGGAGGAACCGCAACCAGCGGAACGATATCGGCGAGATCGATGTCAATTTCCTTTGTGTACGAACAGGCTTCCGGCTCCTGTGGCAAGACCGTATGACCCCGCTCCTTTAAGTAGCGCACCGTTACATCGTCCGCATAAAAGAGCCCGGCCTTTGCCCCGGCTTCCATCGAGAGATTGGAGAGGACAAGCCGTTCATCGATGATGAGATGGTGTGCTCCCTCGCCGACAAACTCGAGTGCCTGGTAGGTCGCACCGTCCATGCCGAGTCTGGCCACATAGGTAAGGGCGAGGTCCTTTGCCTCGGCCGCACCGCTCAGCCTCCCGGTGAGGTTGATACCCACCGATTCGGGGACCCGGAACCAGGTTTCACCGGTCAGCCAGATCGCGGCCATGTCAGTCGCACCGACGCCCGTCGCAAACGCCCCGAATGCCCCGGGCGTGACACTGTGGGAGTCGGCTCCGACCACAATCTCCCCGGGCAGGACGACACCTTCGCTCATCAGCTGGTGGCAGATACCGCAGCCGATGTCGGAGAAATGCATTGAGGTTTTTTGGGCAAATGCCCTGAGTTCGTGCTGGAGGCCGGCCGTCATGCTGTTGTTGGCCGGCGCGATGTGATCGAACTGGAGGTAGTATTCTGTCTCTTTTCCCAGCCGGGCGCCGCCCATCTGCTTCCAGGCTTCAAGGGCAAGGACACCGGTCCCGTCATGGGCATATGCCCGGTCAACTTTCCGGTCGACATATGCCCCTGCTTCAGCCCCAAGAATCCGCTCCGAGAGCGTACTCATACGGGGGCCTCCTGCTGCACACGCCGGATCAGTTTTTGTAAGATCCCGGGCGTGATGCTGCATTTCTTTTCGGAATGTTTCTTGACAAGGTCGAGCACGTGGCAGATCTGGGGTTCGGTGAGGTCATACCCCAGCGATGCCACCACATGTTCGAGCGCCTTTCTTCCGGTATGTTTCCCGAGGATGAAGTGCCGTTCGCCGCCGACGAGGTTTGGGGGGAAATATTCGTACGTGGTAGGGTCCTGGAGAATGGCGGCGATGTGGATGCCACTCTCGTGAGAGAACGCGAGTTCACCGGTGACCGGCTTGTTCTTCGGGAGTGCAATACCGGAATACTTCTCAACCTTGCGAGAGAGGGCAAAGAGATGGGAGAGATCGTACCGGTCGATACCGCCTTTCTGCCGTAAGATGACGAGCACCTCCTCAAGCGAGGCGTTACCCGACCGCTCACCGATACCGTTCACCGTGGTATGCAGCTGGAACGCCCCGGCCTGCGCTGCAGTGATCGTGTTTGCAACGGCGCAGCCCATGTCATTGTGGCAGTGGGCGCAGAACGGCCGGTCGACAGACGAGATGAGATCGGTCATGATCGTGCGCAACTCATCAGGGATCAGGCAGCCCACCGTGTCGGCAAAACTGAGCAGGACGGCCCCGTGCTCGGCAGCCCGCCGGTACACTTCCTTTAAGAACGTCAGATCGGTCCGGGAGGCATCTTCGGCCGCAAACCGTACCTTGACGCCATGATCCCGGGCAAAATCGATCATGGCAAGGGCATCGTCAAGCACCTGTTCGCGGGGTTTTTTGAACTTGAGCCGAATGTGGAGATCCGAGGTCGGGATAAAGATAGAGACCATGTCGACACCGCAGTCGATGGCGTCCATGATATCCGGTTCCCGTGCCCGGGCAAAACCGCAGATCCGGGCATCGAGACCAAGATTTGCAATAGTTTTGACGCACTTTTTTTCGTTCTCCGATACTGCGGGGAACCCGGCCTCTATGACTTCGATACCGATGGCATCCAGGGTCCGGGCGATATCCACCTTCTCTTCGCAGGAGAACGACACGCCGGGTGTCTGCTCCCCATCTCTCAACGTTACATCACAGATCTCAACATTCCACGGTTTCATGACGGGCCCCCTGAGGGCATTCTGCTTCCACGACCACGGTAAGCGGTGCATCCGGGTGATGGATGACCTCGCGGAGGCGGTATTCATCTTCCGCACAGCAGATAACCGGATCAGCCCAGGCAAGGTAGGGGACGGGATCGAAGGCGGGCTGGCCACCGGTCATCGCGGTGCAGTGATTCTTCATCACGATGCACAGGAGCGGAAGTCTCTTTTCATACACATCAATCAGGGCGTTTAACCCGGAGTGGAGCAGCGCATAATCCCCGATGAGTGCCACCTGCGTGCTCCGGGCGGCGACCGCGATGCTCGAACCCATGCCGTAACTGGCAATGCCCATCTCATACGGGGGGGTCATCCCGAAGATCGAGCACCCCGCATCGCAGATCAGCCGCAGGTCCCGGCTTTTGAGAAGGTCCAGCAACGGCCTGAACGGACATTCTTTACAGAAGGTCCTGTAGAATCCCCGGTCTTCTCTCGATTCGGGTCCTTTCTGCGGATCGGATGGCATCACCCCGCGGTGATCCCGGACAAACGGCCTGCCGTACTCGTGAACCTCGTGCAGCTCTGCAGCACGGGCCGGGAGGGGATTTGCCGTCACGACACGGGAGCGTCCCGGCGCCGGCCCGGCGCCGAGCGGTTCACCATCCCACCGGTTTAAGGCTGATGCATCAGACCAGGCAAACATCGTCCGATACAGTGCCTCCGATGCAGTCACCCGCCCATTCATCGTCCAGCTCCGGTCGGATAACCGGCCCTTCCGGTCTCCCCGGGGGACAACCGTACCGCTGGCATCGGCGTCCAGCAGCTGGGGGGTGAGCCTGATCATGGCGACCCGCGAGAACTGTGCGGAGGCCAAGAGTGCTGCTTCGACCCCGGTAAAGCAGGTAGTCCCGTCCGGCTCGATCACGGGAAGCTCCGCCAGTTCACCGTAGTACCGGGAGTCCTGCGCAGTCTGGGAACCTTTTGCCTCGGGATCGTCACCGACAACAAGGAGAACTCCTCCGATAAGCCCCTGTGCAGAGGCTTGAAGCAGGGGATCGGCGCAGGCGTTTATGCCCACATTCTTTATGATCACCGCGGCCCGTTTCCCGGAGAGGGAATCACCAAGCGCATATTCGAGCGCCGTCTTCTCGTTGATAACCACATCGGCCCGGGTAAGTTCCCCAAGTTCAGTGACCGGGAAGCCCGGGACCGTGTACTGCCGGTCGGTACCGGCACAAATCGCTTTGGCAAGCGCCTCCACTCCCTTCATTCGTCCCTCCCGGGCACGAGATCGCACCCTGCGCAGTTTGTGCACATCGTACGGGCACCGGAGGGGTCGAGTCCTGCGGCAGCAATCGCCCGGGAATGTATGGCATAGATTGTTTTGAGCCGTTCCGCTGACGGGCGGGGTGTGCCGACAAAACTGGCAACCGGGTTGAGCGGGCGCAGGACCGGGATCACACCGTGGGACGTGAGCTTGTTGATACAGGTCTCCAGTTCAGCATCAGTCTCCCCAAGCCCGATAATGACATTGGAGAAGACCCGGTTCTTACCGAAGAGTTCAACGGATCGGTCGAGCACCCGCCAGAGCCGGTCATAATCAAGACCGGGACACTGCTGTGCAAACAGTTCCGGGGTCGCGGCCTCGATATTGAATTTCACCTCGGCTACACCAAGAGCAAAAAGTTTTTCCGGGGTCGTATCGGTCGGGTAGATGGAGACTCCAATGGGAAGGTCAAAGAAGGCAAGGTGCCTGATCACTTCGCAGACATAGGCCTCTTCCTCTTCGATGCTCCCGGCAACGCCGCTCGTAAGAGAGATTGCGCTGATCCGGTGCCGGACCGATTCAACGAGATTCATGATCTCTTCAACGCTCTTGCGTTTGCCGGAGAGACGGGGGACCGGGCAGTAGCGGCAGGAAAATATGCAGCTCTCAGTTATCGTGATAAACGCCTGGTCCGGGCAATGGAGCCCCGGCCGGATGAGCCTGCCCGGGATCTGCTGGTCCTCAAAATACAGGTCGGCGACACCGCCACCCCGGTGGGCTATCTCGACAGGAGATGAGGGATTGATCGCAAGCTTGACCCGGTGGCTGCCCATGGCAAAGAAAACCGAACCTTTCCCCCCGGCACCCGGGCCTGCGGTAGATTTGGCGATAAAATCGTCCGCAGGTTCACCGCTGATCCGGGCAGAACCGGCCGACAGCAGGCGGGCCTTTAAGTCTTTCCACTGCATAACTCAAGCGCCTCCTCGTACTGCGTGTAAAACGGCAGGGCCGCCACCGCCCCGGTAATCCCTCTCCCGTTCAGGATCACGCGAAGAGCGGGATCAGCAAGGTGCCGGACGAGGTCGGGGCCGACCTCCCCCCGTTTCACGTTCCTGCCGTACTCAAGGAGTGCAGCAGACGGGGCAAAACCGGTATATACTGCCATCCCGGTCTTCTCTGAAAGGGTGTATTTTTCGAGCATCTCGCGGAACCGCTCCGTGAGGCGTTCCGGTTCGGTCGTGGCAAACTCAGCGACCAGACTTACGCAATTCTTCGTCCGGTACGCAACAGGATAAAGCTGGACAATCGTATGGGAGAGGTAGACTGACTGCTCGTCCTCTACAGCTTTTGCAATGTTGTGGACAAGCGTCCATGTCGCTCCTTCCTCGCTGGTGTCGGTATCATCAACACCGATCAGCACCCGCTGGCGCCGGGGAAGCCAGAGCGTCGCGGCTGCCACTTTTCCACCCCCGGCGGGATCGCAGCGCTCCCGCATCACGCCTTTGGCCGCAGCACGGCACGATGTCGCACCCACGCCGCCGCCTCCCATACCGATATAGGTGATCGCGATCTCCTGCTCCGTTACGGATACCCCGGAGATCCCGGCAGGGAACCGGGACCCTTCAAGTGCCAGATCCACAGCACCGGGCCGGAGCAGGAACCGGGTGGTCGCTCCAACGCACCGGACACTCTCAACCAGCGGGCTCTGTGCGTAATGGTGCTGCGTCCACATCGCCCCGCCCACGCAGTCAAAGAATTCAACCAGCTCGACACGGTCGCCGGTTTTGTCGGCAACCGCAACGATCTGCGGGTACTTAATCACGTACGGATCAGAGATGCTCGCCATACAGACCTGCTGCCTCGATGCCCCTGTTCGCCCACAGCACGGCGCCAAGCGCCCCTATCCTCCCCTTCCGCCCGTTGTGATCGAGATACTCAATACCGAGCAGGTTTGCCTCTTTCTCGGCTTTTTCAACGGTCAGAATCTCGGTCTTGATTGCCTTTAATACCGGGGAATCCTGTTCGGTCCCGATACCCCTGGAGAACGCGATGCCGGTATCTTTTGAGAATGTGTGCTCCTCAACAAATGTGCAGACAAAATCCCGAAGCGCTCCGATACTGCCGGGACGGGCGGCAAAGTTGAGGGCGGAACCGACACAATTTGTCGTCTTGTTCGGGACTGCCGGGTTGAGCTGGACAAGGCGCATGTTTAAGAATTCCACGCCTTCGATGTGGCAGGCCTCTGCGCACTTGAGCGCCATGACCCAGGTAGCACCTTCCTGTTTGGTGTCCGTATCATCGATGCCAAACGAGATCTTCTCGTACCTGGGTGAGATAATCCGGACATGGTTCGTGCGGGCTCCGCCGACCTTGAGATCATCCTCTGTGGGGTACTCAGCCCGGATGACCCCCGGCGCCTGAGGGAGGCATGCGGCTACACCGACACCGGCACCGGCAATACCGGCCCAAGTCGTGATAACCTCGTCGCCGTTCACTTCAACGCATTCAAGGGCCTGCCCGCCAATTGTATCCCCGGCAGCCCCGAAGTTGACCTTGTGCTGGCCAAGACGGGCACGGATGGTCATCGTGCTCCCTTCGACGGTACAGGTGGCAACCGCACCACCGGCCCTGCACCGGTTCATCGCGTCCCACTCGATCGTGCCACGGGCATGACACTGTTCGAGGATCTCTGCGAGACCCGCCTTTTCGTCAACCATCACCAGAAATTTCTTTGAGAAGAGCGGGCCGAACCGCTGCTTCGCGTCGTCGGGTGTAAGCGTGATCATATTATTGCCGAAATTTTCGTTAACAAACTATTCGGCAATAACAATATTTATAGAATTCCATGACTACAGAAATTTTTGCAAGTAAAAAAGAGAGTTTAAAGAACCTTTTCAAGTTCCAGCTTGAAGGGTCCGAGACTGCCACCAAAGTTACCGGCCGAGATAAACTTCACGCCAGGCACCTGCACTGCAGCCTTGATACCGGCCCCCATCGCAGCTGCAACGCTCTTCTCGTCCACACCATCGATAACAATCTCATAGACCGCCTTGATGCCGGCCGGGACCTTGCTGTCTGCCACTTTCTCACGGAGCGTCGGGCAGTACTTCTCGTTCGTCGTTGCAACCATGAACTTGTACTTCAGGCTGCCAACCTTCGAACCGCTCGCCACAACTCCACCCGGGAAACTCGTGATAACGCCCTTTACACCCGCAATCGCGTCAGACGCGGCCTGTGCGCCCATCAGGGCTGCCATCTGGTTCTCGCCCATGATAAAGAAGTTGCCGCCGGCAACACCCTTGACGATACCGAACTCCTCTTCGCCGATGTACTCGCCGTTCATGATCGGGATAGCCCAGCACTTCCTGCCGCCGACTTCCTTCTGGTACTCGTACCCGTCGCCGAAGAAGTGAAGTTTCACCGGGATCTTCTCTTCTGCTTCAGTGATGCCGTTGAAGACCGCCGTGGTCGGCGCCGTCAGGACGCATTCGGCAAGCCGTTCTACGACCTGCTCTTTGAGTTTCTTCTTGCTTGCGCAGATCAGGATGGCGACACCCGGCCTTCCGTCGGGGGTCTCGCTCCCGGAAAGGTCGCTCTCGATGCCCGCTTCGCACGGGCAGCCGATCGCAGAGGTCGCAAACCCGGTTGCCTCGGTCGCTGCCGCAAGGGCCCAGTCTTTTGTCACTGCTGTAATGATCACCCGGCAGACCCAGGTCGGGAATGCTTCTGCGTAGGTGTTGTCGATTGTAACGCCGTTGATTTCCATACTAACATAACCTCCGGTATATCAACAGTACCACGATTATTACTGAATAAATTTTCTCATTTAATCCCGCAATCAACAGAGCGCACCGGAATGTACGGATAAAGTATATTACAGATATTTAACATGGCCAAAATATACGTTAACTGGGCAAGCGACATATAAAGAAAAATTAAAAATTTATAATAAAAAGGCCGGTTTTCAGCGATATATTTCAGAACATTTATCTAGATACTTTCACTACTCTTTTGATAATCGATTTTTCAATCGATCATAGCTGGTGCGTGAACTCATGGCGTTTGCAATGCATAGTAACAGGGGACATTGCACCTGCTGTAACAATTGTTTTGGTGCATGTCCTGTGGACGCGCTGGAGCCTTATAGTATAGATCCAGTATCAAACCAGGAAATTTGGATCCACGCGTGTCCGCATGATATTATAAGACTGACAGGGCTCTGGGAAACCAGAGCAGAGGCAAAGGTGCAATAGAGGAACAGCGTGAGGGTTAATTTCATGGCATTGTTTCCAAAGTTTTCCAAAAAGAGGGATGGTGTCAACGTTGTGATGGAGCAACGCCTCCTTCAGAGCGTGAACAACCTGATTCTGAATTCAGAGACCTGCACGGGATGCGGTGTCTGTGTCGATGCATGTCCGGAGGAAGCTATTGTTCTCGGACTCGTCGGTGCAGCCCGGCGTGGTGCTATCAACTACGCGACACCCATCGATGTAGACGAGACCAAGTGTTCATATTGTGGTGTCTGCGTCATCATGTGCCCGTTCAATGCATTGACTCTGAAGGTTGATGATCAGGAGCGGCTCCCCATTCTTGAAAAAGAAGGATTCCCGCAGTACGACATGAAGGCAGAGATTGATGACCAAAAGTGTGTCCGGTGCACGATCTGCGAAGAAGTCTGCCCGCGTGACGCCATTGATCGTAATGTTCCCGCTTACGAGGGAACCTACAAGGGCCCGGTTGCCGGTGCCAAAGAACGCCACATGGCGATCAAGACCAAGACGACATTTACCGTAGACAAGGAGAAATGTTCGCTCTGCGGCCTGTGCGGTGCACTCTGCCCGGCGCTCACGGTGAAACACAAGGAGTTCACCCCTGAAGTCGGTAAGATCGAAGGTGAGGTTGTCTGGGACGAGGCCAAATGCAATGCCTGCAAGGTGTGCGTCGAGGCCTGCCCCGAAGAGTGTATCACCGTCGAACGCGAAGTTATCTCCGATAAGGTTGACGGCAAGGTCAGCATTATCCAGGACAACTGCTGCACCTGTACCTGGTGCTCGCATAACTGCCCGACCGAGGCAATTGTGATCGAGAAGATCTTCGAAGGCGACATCGAATTCCACGCCGAGAAGTGCCCCGGCGGCTGTTCAACCTGCGCAGATATCTGCCCGGCAAATGCGATCTATCTCCCCAGCACGAAGCCCGCAGCCGAGATGGGTCACCATATCGAAGCCAATATTGCGGTCAACAAGGATTACTGTATTCTCTGCGGTGCCTGCGTGGATGCATGCCCCGGCGAGGATATCATCGTCCTCCAGCGGACCGGTATCCGGGTGAAAGGCACGGAAACAGACCTCTTCAAGAAGATCAAGGAGAAACTCTGCACGAAGAGAACCTCGAAGGTAAAAGAAGGCATTACCGGACAGGTCAGTATAAAAACGATGGAGAAGGCGTGAGGGAGGAGGAGCATGGCAAAAACAAAAGGTTACCCGGAAGCGCTGGAGAAGAAACTCAAAGACCAGCGGTTTTACCGTGAGGACTCGACACCCGACTTTACAAAAAGGGTTGAGGGCATTTCACGCACCATTGCCCACATGTGCTACCAGTGCGGCACCTGCACCGGCTCGTGCCCATCAGCACCCCGGAGCACCTACCGCATCCGCAAGTTCATGCGGAGGGCAGTGCTCGGATTCGAAACTGAGGCACTGACCGATCCCGATCTCTGGCTCTGCACCACTTGTTACAGCTGCACCGACCGGTGCCCGCGTGACATCGCACCCACGGATGTTATCATGGCCATGAGGAACATGGCATTCACCCACGATATCGTGCCGGTGAACTTCCTCAAGACCGTGACTGCGATCTACAGCTCAGGCCACGGTGTGCCGAACAACGATGTCAACCGTGCAGCCCGGGAGAAACTCGGACTCACCCGCGACCCGCCGACCACCCATATGTACCCTGAATACATGCCCGGCATCAGGAAGATCCTTGATCACTACCACCTCAAGGAGAATGCAGACCGGATCATCAAGGAACGGGAGGGATAAGAGAACATGTCAGAATCAAAAGCAAACCACACGTTCGCATTCTACCTTGGCTGCATCGCACCGAACCGGTACCCCGGCGTCGAATCGGCAGCCATCAAGGGATGCAAGAAGCTCGGCATCGATCTGGTCCACCTCAAAGGAGCCAGCTGTTGTCCGGCACCCGGGGCATTCGGTTCAATCGACATGAATGTTTTCTATGCAATGGCGGCCCGGAACCTCGTGCTCGCGAAGTACTCAAGGAAGTCGATATGGAATACAAGGGCACCATCAACGTCTACCACCTTGCAGAACTCCTGTACAACGACAAGTTTGTCGGGGTCAGCAAGATCAAGGACTCTGTGGTAACCCCCTTAACTGGTGCACGCATTGCCGTCCACTACGGCTGCCACCTGACCAAGCCCCACAAGGACCGGGAGTTTGAAAAAGAGGTCATGTTAAATACCGAGCACCCGATGTGGATGGAAGAACTGGTCGCTGCGCTCGGCGCGACGCCGGTCGAATACCGCAATAAGATGCAGTGCTGCGGTGCTGGCGGCGGTGTCCGCGGATACGATATCGTCCACTCGCTGGATATCACCAACGAGAAGATGATCAACCTCAAAGAGGTAAACGTGGACGCACTGACCGATATCTGCCCGTTCTGCCAGCTCCAGTTTGACCGCGGCCAGATCGAGATCAAGGAGAAGTTCGGTGTCAGTTACGATTTGCCGGTGCTGCACTTTGCCGAACTGCTCGGACTGGCACAGGGAATGAGCCCGCAGGACCTCGGACTTGACCTGCATGGTATCAGCTGCGAACCATTCCTGCAGAAGGTGCTGTGAGGTGGGAATGATGGTTGAAAAGAAGAAAGTAACGACCAAAAAGACCGAGACCAAGAAGCAGGAAACCAAGAAGGTAGCTCCCGTGAAACAGGAAGTCAAGAAGCAGGTTCCCGCACCGGCGGCAAAAGCCGTCGCAGCACCCGGTGTCACCACCAAACAGGATACCCGTATCGGTGTCTTCATCTGCCACTGCGGTACCAACATTGCCGGTTCGCTCGACATCAAGGCCGTCGAAGAGTACGCAAAGTCCCTCCCCGGCGTTGCCTGGGCCGATGATTACCAGTACATGTGCTCGACACCCGGCCAGGGCAAGATCGACAAGGCGATCAAGGATAAGAAACTGACAGGTATCGTCGTCGCTGCCTGTTCGCCGCGTCTGCACGAGCCGACATTCAGGACCGCCACAAAAGAGGGAGGCCTTAACCCGTTCCGGTTCGAGATGGCAAACATCCGTGAACAGAACTCGTGGGTGCACATGCACGACCGCGAGGGAGCAACGGAAAAGGCAAAGGATGCAGTCCGGATTGCTGTTGCAAAGGCAGCACTCCTCCAGGATCTCTTCCCAAAGACCGTGCCGGTCGAAAAGGCCGCGATGGTTGTCGGGGCAGGAGTCGCCGGCATGCAGGCAGCGCTCGATCTTGCCGCAGCAGGAATCAAGACCTACCTCATCGAATCAGCGCCAAGTATTGGCGGCAGGATGTCCCAGCTCGACAAGACCTTCCCGACACTTGACTGTTCACAGTGTATCCTCACACCAAAGATGGTGGATGTAGGCAGGAGCAAGGAGATCGAGCTCATGACCTACTCCGAAGTCGATAACGTGGAAGGGTACATCGGGAACTTCGATGTAACCATCCGTAAGAAGGCTCGCGGTGTCCTGACGCCTACGGAGGCGGAAGCACGCGGGATTGTCGGAGGCGGCTGCAACGGCTGCGGTGACTGCGATGCGGTCTGCCCGGTCGTCAAGCCGAACGTCTTCGAAGTCGGGATGAAGCCCCGTAAGGCGATTTATATCAACCACCCGCAGGTCGTCCCCCTGATCTACACCATTGACTTTGAGTCCTGCGTCAAGTGCGGACTGTGCGTAACCGCCTGTGGTCCGGAAAAGAAGGCAATCGACCTCGAATCCAAGGACGAGTTTATCAAGGTCAAGGTGGGAACGGCAATCCTTGCCACCGGCTACGACCTCTTCCCCATCGAGAAAAAAGAGGAATGGGGATACAAGCG
>JBEKTA010000016.1:0-14172 GCA_049516515.1 Methanoregula sp.
AGCCACTGGATTTTGTAAACTGTATCCCGGGCAGGAACGAGGTGTGTGAGGATTCCTACCCGGTTACCGGCACTGGCACGTGACTCGTTGCAAGGATCCGGAAGGATCCCGCGGATTTCCGTTCAAATGCTTAGTTTTGGTTGTTATTGTACATATTTATACATTGTTGTTGTTTTGTGTAAATTGATGCATACCCAAAAACAGTATCCCTTAATCCGACATTAAAAAAGAGAAGAATGCTCCGGGAAAATCAACGGTGTAAAAAAATATCGTGATACCAAAAATCCTAAAAAAACCTAAAGCCGGTTGTAGCGGTGAACCGGGTCTGCCTGGATTGCCCCTGCTCCCTGTTCACTCTACTTTTATGCCCTTGCTGCGGAGTGCTTCGGTCTTCTTCTTCGAACACTCTTCGCACCGGAACTCGGGCGTCGCATCCCCGCTCTTGTCGTAGTCCCCGGACCGGACCAGACGGTATCCCCGCGCGACTTTACCGCAGTCCACGCAGATGATGTTCTCTCTGACTTCCCACTGTGCCGCAAGCGATTGGGAGGTGAAGATGAACTGGTCAACCCAGAAGAAGACGAGGCCGCCGATCAGGTTTGCAATGATCGCAGCCACGATATAGCCCATTCCTGTAAGGATGATACCGACCCCGGCCAGGATCGGGGTGCTTGCCTGCCACCGGATGAGGTAGAGTGCATACCGTTTGAAATTAATGCGCATATTCTATCCATCGGACAGGAACGGCAAAGGAATTTTTGCCCGGGCAGCTCACTGCACGAGGACTTTATACCCTGCGGGACAAATACTAGAAAGTACACTTGACGTGAGTATATATGTGGCCGAACAAGCAGCACTCGCTCGGGTGGGTTTTTGTCTCGCGGATGATCGGGATCATCTGTTTTCTGATCGTGGTAGTGCTGGCAAATATCCTGACGTATTATGTAGCGAGTCCGCTCTATCATTCGGGTGTTGATTTTCTTAATCTGAACTTCTGGCTGCTGCTCCTGATCGCGATTATCATCTTTATCGGCGATATCTTCGGGGCGTTTCCGTTCCCGCTGAACCTGCCGGCCCCGGTCATCAAGGCGATCGGCAGCGTCTTTATCATCGCGTTCGTGCTCCGGGTTTTCGAGTGGGTTGATTCGACCACCGGGAATAACATCTACCATTACTTCTGGCTGCTTTCGTTCGTGATCGTGCCTATAGTTTTCATCATCGTGCTTCTGACCGGGTACTATGAGATCATCTGTGATCTCTGGGCAAAGGCAAAGATCCGTGAGCATTCTGAAGTTGTCGTTGCCGGAGAGGACGGTTCAGCAACCGGTCAGCCCACACCCACCTCCCCCAAATCATGGGAAGATATCGGTGCCGAGTTACGGCTGATGCTGTACGATCTTCTTCACCGGTTCCGCGAAGAGATCCGGAAAAATTAGCGATTGTGTGCAGCCTTGGTGCGGGAAAGCCCGTGCCGCAAACCTAAAAAATGGCATTTCTGCTATGATCTGCTCTTACCAGTCCGGGTTCTCTACCCGGAACTTCTTCTCTTTTTCTGCGAGTTCTTCGCTCGTGAGATGGGCTGGCATGCAGATGCAGCGGTGTTCTATAAAGATGCCGGCCTTAAAACATCCCTGCGGTTCACCCGTGCGGCAGGCGCCATAGGAATCAGTGTCGCAGTCATGGTAGACCTGCGGGAGATTCTTCTCTTTTGCGTACGCGAGTGCCTCGTGCCATGATGCTGTCATGATTGCAGTATTGCTGCGGTACAGGTAATATAACTGGTGTGCGAAGAGCCACCGCTACCAGAAGAACATCACAAAAAGAAAAAAATAAACAGGATTAATGTAATTAGAACCGGGGTTTCCGGTGTTTGGGCAGGCAGTCCCTGCAGTAAACCGGCCTACCCTCAGTTGGCTTGAAGGGGACTTCGCACTCTTTTCCGCAGTCTGAACAGACTGTCTTTGTCATTTCTCTGGGACCGAAGTTTCTCGGGCCGCCAAATCCTTTTCTTTCCATTGTATTACTCATGCAGTTTTAGATCTGCATATATTCATCATACCGTTCAGTATAAATACATCTGCCTGAAACCGTAACCCCTTGTCATCCACTCCCACGGTGTCAGGGAATGATCTCGCAGCCGTTGAACTTCTCGTGAGCAAAGTCCGCGAGACTGATACGCCCCGCGGCAATAAGAGCCCGGACCCGGGGGAGTTTTTCCGTGAGTGCGTCGCGCAGGTTTTCCACGGTACCGCATACGAGCTGCCGGCCAGCCGGGTTCCAGGGCTGCACGATGCTTGAGTACAGGCACCGGCCCCCGCAGAAGGTGCGGATGTGGCAGGGTCCGCACTCGCCCCCGACCGCGATCCGGCGGAGGTGCTGCGGGTCTGCGTCCGCGATGTGGCCGAGATAATACTGTTTCATGCCGATCATAATCGGGCAGGGTGCGATATGGCCGTCGGTCATGATCGCGTAGTTCGCGTGTCCCGCCCCGCACCGGAGGGGGCTTGCTCTCCCGTTCAGGAGATCTTCCATGGGATCGATGAAAGGATACCAACGCAGAACCCGGCCGGACGTTTCCATCTGGTCCACCCATGCGGTGACAAGTGCACGGATGCCGGGATTATACCGTTTCTCTGCCCACTCGGCAAACGTCCGGTGGCTGAAATCCCCGGTGAAATTTGCATCCATCTGCCAGTGAATGGAAGAAAAGGAGTGGTCCGGGTTCTCCGCGAGGTACCGGACAGCATCGAAGATATCGGTGCGCTCGGTCGCGGTCATCCTTGCTATCAGTTCGCCGCGATAGCCGTTTGCCCGGATCTTATTTATGTTTGCTATTACCCGGGAAAAAACCCCGGTCCCCCGGTTCTCATCGGTGAGGGCTTCGCGCCCGTCCAGCGAGACAAGGATCGTGGAAAACCGGTTGACAATATCAGGGGCGAGCCGATCGAGCAGGAGGCCGTTGGTCTGGATCATGAACCGTTGTACCGGGGCTTCGCTCACGATCCGTTCAACGAGATCCCTCCGCATAAGCGGTTCGCCGCCATAGAATGTCACAGTGGGCGAGGGGTCCCGTGCGAGGAAACCATAGAGAAGTTTCAGATCATAGTTCAGGTCTGGTGGGAGATCCAAATCGATCTCGACCGGCACCGCATCCGGGCCCTCCACATCCTCCTCAAACGCCTTTGCCCGGCAGTACCGGCAGCAGAGGTTACAGTCGTCGGTGAGGATAATGTGGAAGTACATGGGCAAATTCCTGTTATCATGGGAAGCGAAAGACAATAAATCTGGGGGCGCCCCTGTGTGAAAAAATGTTATTCCTTTGGGGTCATCAGCTCTGTATCTAATAGATCTGATCAGGGCAGTGATACCTGATGACGGCGCGTAATACAGTGCCGGTTCCTGTAATGGAGATCCGAAGTACGCATTTGCGATTCCTGTACCGTCATGGGCCGACGGTGGGTAAGGTTGTGCGCTGGCTGTTTTTTTCGCATTGCAGCACCTTCGATGGCATAATGGTTAATGCGCCTCTTTTAGGGCATATTTTCGCAAACAGGCCAATATTCTCTCGTTTTTAATCGGGGGTAATAGTGTGGCGCAATACCGAAAATACCAGTGAAAATATGGCCGAATTTGGTATTTCGACGTGCTTTCGACGGAAACCTTTTATATTATCAGGCGTTAACTCTCATTATCAAAACCCAAACGGGGTTTTGAGGTGTTTAAATGGGACAGAAAATTGGAAAGGAAAAAATCGTACGGGAAAAGGGATTCCTGTACTTCATCGGCAAGGATGGATATGTTTGGGCAGCCCCGATGAAGCACAACAAGACCGGCAAGAAGAAGAAAGTCGGTACTGAAAAGATTGCCAAGGAAAAGGGCTACATGTACTACATTGGCAAAGACGGATTCGTCGCAAAAGCCAAGATGAAAAACGCATAACCTGATTCCTTTTATTTTTGCAGGTCCGCTGTGGTGCCGGATCAATCCGGTTCCCGGCGACTGCATATAGTTTTTTCCCTGACGGGATCGTCTCTCTCACGGCATCTGATTATCTGAATCTGTAAGGGGGCATTGGGTGGAAAAAACACCTTGCAGGATCTGGCCCGGCTTATTGCGGACTCTCCCCTGCAGAATTCTCCCGGGTCACCGTTCTGTTTTAATTTACCGGGGATCTTGTGTAACGGTGCATAAGAATACCTGTGCAATGCCCGTGCAATCTATTGTGAAATCAGATGTCAATATTTATACCCCATTGTTTCCACTGGAAAACCGCAAAATGATGGGTAATTTAGGTTGATTCAAGTAAAAATTCGAGAAAAATTTCATGAGCTTGCAGGGCACCTGCCACGGATCTCTTGGTATGCGGGGAGGGATCAGGAATATCTTCACTGGCTGGTCCGAGAGAGACTGATATCCGATTTTTTCTCTCATAATCTTGGATAGAATCAAAAAACAAAAAAAGAGATGTGAACAGGTATGCAAAAAAAACAGAACTTTGATGGGCCCGTCGAGATTCGAACTCGAGATCTTCGCCGTGTGAAGGCGACGTCATAGCCAACTAGACCACGAGCCCTCATGCATCGACCGGGAATTGAACCCGGGCTATAGGCTTGGAAGGCCTAAGTCATACCACTAGACCATCGATGCACTGCGCTCTACAATTTTGGCGGGGAGCTGTATTAATGCTTACTTATCCCGGGCCGATCAAAGTTTCCGACCCTGTTCGTACAGTGTATTGGTTTTGCGTCTCGTTACGGGTGTACTACTTTCGCCATCATTATCCGGCCACAAAAATACACGTCTTTGTACCGTGGGGAATTTAAAAATCTGAAAAAGCCCGAAAAACGTTCGTGCTAAAAAAATTACAGGTCAGTATCCGTGAAGTTCAATCTCAATTTTTTCAAGAGCGGCAATCCTTTTCTCTGTCGCTGGGTGGGTCGAGAAGAGTTCCATGATCCTGTTGCCCGAGAGCGCCGGGATGATGAAAAATGCATTTGCACCCTCGACTTTTGCCTTTGCCTGAGGGGGTACAACTTCCATCCTGCCGGTGATCTTGTTTAATGCCGAAATAAGCGCCCGGGGATTTTTCGTGATGAGCGCGCTTCCCCGGTCTGCTGCAAACTCGCGGTACCGGGAGAGTGCAAGCATCAAAAGGGTGCTCAGCGCGTAAACAATGATCGAGACAATCCAGACAATTATCCACCCCGAACCACCCTCACGATCGTTGCCCCCAAAGAGCGCAGAGAAGAAGAAACTCTGCATGATCATCGAAGCGATCATCGCAATAAAACTCGCCATGGTCATCGTGAGAATGTCACGGTTCTTTACATGCGAGAGCTCGTGGGCGAGCACGGCTTCAAGTTCGTCCTGTGTAAGAAGGCGCATGATGGAGTCGGTGCAGCAAACCACCGCGTGCTTCGGGCTCCTGCCTGTGGCAAACGCGTTTGGCACCGGGCTCTGCATGATGGCAATCTTTGGCAGGGGCAGGTCGGCCTCATGGCACAGTTTATCGACCGTGCGGCGAAGTTCCGGGTATTCGTCATCGGTTATAATGCGCGCACCCGTGCTCCAGAGTACCAGCTTGTCCGAGAAGAAATACTGGACAAGTCCCATGACAACCGCCAGACCGACAATCAGCAGTATGCTGACGCTGGGGAAGAATACCACCAGTACGGTCATGAACACGAGGTAGAGGAGGAACAGTAAAAACCCTGTCAGTAATACCCGGGCTGTCAGGCCCCAGTCTCTTTTCCATTCCATAATTGGTATTTTTTTGCTGCCTGCGCTCTTAAAACATTCGAAAAAGACAGCAGAAATCTCCTGTATCTCCCTGATTTCACGGGTTACCGGCCCCGGAATTTTTGCTCCAGCCCCGCGTTTGTGCGTTCCATTTACGTCCCAGTACTCAAAGCAGAAACTATTTTTCGGCAGAACACCGGACGGGTACAATATGGACGAAGTCGATTCCGAGGCTCTGGCTGATGTGGCATACGGTATCTTCGATCACCTTCTCACCAGAAGACTCCAGACGCAGGGCAAGTATCTCTGTGCGCTCGTTGAAGGAGGCGTTGACTTCACCGCAGACCTTAACGATACCTTCGGGCAGCTCACCAGCGAATACCCGCAGCTTGCCGAGGCGCTCCTCGCACGGTTTGGTTCGGTCGATACGATCTACCGGATGCTCTGCGGAGGGGAAGGTGTCCTCCCCTCAAAGACGACGCAGATGTACTGGATCGTGCAGGACGCACCGGGCAGCGCACCCGAGGCCATAGAGGACGAGCATGCCGGCAAGTGGCTGATCTTCCAGGATCCCGATGTAGCAGATGACGCGTGGAAGAAGGTACGGGACGCAACAGTTGCACACGATCTGGGCATCTCGGCAAAGGTCAGCACGGCAAAACCCAACCCCGACTCCCGGGACAGCCGCAGGGTCATTTACATCTATACCAAGGACTGGGCAGACGAGCCTGATGTGATGAGGGTGCGGGAGAACCTTCGCGCATTAGGGTTTGTTGACCGGATAGGGTACAAGCGCAACATCGAGACGTTTGCCGGCGAATATGCACAGAAAGGCAAACGTGTCACGTACTATTCATCCTGATTTCTCTGCTCTTTAATAAAAAAACCAAAAAAAGAAAAACAGTATTGAAAAATTCAATTACGCTTTTCGTTCCTTGTTTTTCGGGCGCAGGTTCTTGTAACCGCACTTGCGGCACGTGGTTGCGCGGATTGCATTGCGTGCATTGCAATGCATACATATTTTCACGTTGAGTAAACGGGCTTCGGCCTCTGGGAACTTTGCCATGAATATACACTCCTGTCTCTGCCCTTATAACAATGCTCTTCGATCTTTTAACCGTTTCGCGTAACCCCGTAATAATATCAGGCCGGTCGTTTGACAAACCAGTCCCGGAACGTGGCAAGTGCGCGGGCACGGTGGGAGATGGCGCTCTTCTCTTCAAGCGGGATCTCTGCAAGCGTCTGTCCGCCGACCTCGAAGATCGGATCATACCCGAATCCCCCGGTGCCCCGGGGCGCTGTTATGATCCTGCCATCAATCGTTCCGGTGAAAACTTCAATACCGGTTTCATCAGCAAATGCGATCGCGGTGGTGAACCGGGCCTTCCGGTCCACAACCCCCTCCATCAGCCTGAGGATGCCGGTGTTGCCAATCGATCGGAGCACGTATGCCGCGTATGGCCCCGGGAACCCGTTGAGAGCATCAATGGAGAAGGCTGTGTCATCAACGATGAGCGGCTCATTAAGGTGATTGAATGCGTACCGCGCTTTCTCCCGTGCGATCTCTCTTACGTCATCGGAGCGAAGTTCAGGAATATCGAGTGCCACATGCCTGACCGTGAGGGTTCCGCCAAAAAATGCTGCGACCTCTTGTGCTTTGTGCGCATTGCTGGTGACAATGGCGAGGATCCGGCTCACAGGTACCTCCCCCGGAGTTCGATCTCCTGCTCCCGGGCCAGCACCTCTTCTGCGCCGGCAAACGTCTCCGCGTATCCCCGGGCAAATGCCGTACTGAACACGCCGGCCTCTTTTGGGTTGGTGCTTTTGAGCGTCTGGAACATGACGTGGAGATCAACGCCTCTCTGCTCGATCTCTGCGGTCACCTGGGATAAGCCGAAATCGATCAGGACACACCTGCCATCACCGTCGCGCAGGATCATATTACTGGTGGTGAGATCCCCGTGCATGATGCCGGCCGTGTGCAGCCGGCCGACCATCCGTCCGGCTTCCGTGCAGTGTGCCTCAGTGAGTGCTCCTGTAAGAAGCGTGCCGGTTACCTGCTCCATGACAATGGAGTCGTGGGTGACATCTCGTATGACCGGTGTGGGGACGCCTCCTTTCCGTGCCATGTGGATGAGACGGGCCTCAGCCCGGGTCCGTTCCGCGATCAGTTTTTTATCGAGAGCGGGCACCCGGTACCGTTTGGATATCCTTTGCTTGATCGCGGTCCCGTCCCTGAAACAGACAAGGGCCTCTGCCCCCCGTTTCTGCCCGGTGCTGCCATATTGTCCGTGATCCGGCGCGTGCGTGACTTCGTGTTTCCAGGTGACCTCAACCTCATCCGAGCGGAATGACGGGTTGACCTGCGAATGTTCGATGGCAAGCGACTGGCCGCTCTCGAGCATCAGTTTTCCTGTATAGGCGATCATCGCACCGTTATCCCCAAGATATTTTCTCTCGGGCACAAAGAACCGTGCCCCCCGCTCCTCGCACATGATCCGGAGCATCTCCTGCAGTCTGCCGTTAACTCCTACGCCGCCGACAAGAAGCACCTCATCTTTTCCGGTAAGTGAGAGCGCCCGTTCGGTTACTTCGACGCACATCGCAAATGCCGTCTCCTGCAGGCTGCAGCAGACATCGGGCAGCGGTTCTTTTGCCTCCTTTGCTGCGGAGACCAGTCCCGAGAATGCGAGATCCATGCCCTTGACCGTGTAGGGGAGTTCAAAATAATGTCCGGCTTTTGCCTGCGCTTCGATCAGGGGCCCCCCGGGGTGCGGGAGATCTTTTGCCCGGGCAAACTTGTCAAGCGCGTTTCCTATGCCGATGTCCAGCGTCTCGCCAAAGATGCGGTACCGCCCGTTGAGATACCCGATCACCTGCGTGTTTGCCCCGCTCGCGTACAGCACGACCGGGTCCCGGCAGCCGGTTGCCCAGCACCCTATTTCCACGTGGGCAACGCAGTGGTTTACCCCGACAAGCGGGACGTCAAGAGCGAGTGCAAGAGATCGCGCTGCGGTCGCCACCGTCCGCAGGCACGGCCCCAGTCCCGGCCCCTGCGAGAAGGCAATCCCGGTGACCTTCTCCGGTTCTAAAAGAGCCGTAGAAATGACTTCTCTTATCATCGATGAATGGTGTTGTGCCGCCTCTCGCGGGTGAATACCTCCATGGGCGGGAGAGTACGGGCGCGAACACAGTGAGATAAGATCCCGGTCAAAAAGAGCAGCACTGAGGTTCCAGGCTGTTCCCTCAATGCCAAGTATCTGCCCAAATGCAGGCATCAGTGTTTATTTCTTGAATTCGGTGTATCCGCACTTTCCGCAGGCAACACGATCCTTGTGGTCGGCCATCATGACACCGGGGCCACAGCGGGGGCAGTACTTCTTCGCCGTGGTGACCTTTTCACCTTCGACTTTGAAGAATGCACTGCGTGAAGGCCCTTTCGCCGCTGCTTTCTTTGCCGCTGCCGCCATGCTTATGCCGCTCCTTCCTCTTTGGGCTTGGGCATGCCGCGTGCTGACAGGTACGGGCGTTCAGTCTTCTTCTTTGCGTCTTCAGTATCGTACACGCGTGCTTTTCCGGTGACTACGGTCTTGCCGAAATTGCTTTTCAGACTGTCAAGTACAACCTGTGGCTCTTTTGCATTGAGCAGTGCGCACAGTTTGCCGATAATCTGCATGCGGGAGGGTGTAGCACCATCGTATGTGAGAGTAAACTGAATCTCTCTCCGTGATAAAAGTTCATTCCTTTTATCGCTCTCGATTTCAAAGTCCATCGATATCCTGTAATTATTGGGAACCGTGTTATTTAAAACCAGAACCCTGCATGAGAAAACGGCAGAATAAATCTAAAAAATCAAATAAAGGCAAAATATTCTTTTTTTTTATTTTTATGCGCCGACCCGGACAAACTGCCTGAGAAATTCGTTTGCGGCGGCTTTTGCTCCGGCATCGATCGTACGGAGCACGACTCCTTTGTGCGGCTGGCCATAGAGAACGATGGATCCATCCGGTGCGGCGATCACGAGCGGGATCACGGCGAGGTCTTCCTCTCCGTTTACCATGATGGTGACGGGGGGATGGTCAACCGCGTAGCTGAGCGCTTTAACCAGATCATCGGTGATGGTGCCGGGCGGATTTTCCACATGAATACATTCACCGGAGAGCTCCGGCATCCGGCTGCACGGTGAACGCATCGTCTGGCCATCCACCACGGCGATTGCGGGGACAATCCCATTTTTCTGGAGGTTGTGGGTCACAACATCCCCCACTGAATAAATCACATGCCCGGCAAGTTCCGGGAGTACCGTGCCCATCTCCCGGTGGAGTATTCCGAAGGGTTCCTTGAAGAGTTTGCGCGACTCTTTTGGGAGCACGAGCATTCTAGCGGACCTTCAGCGCATACCGTCCGGGAAGCTTGATGTTCATCCGTTTTGCCACATCAGAATTTTCCGGGTCGATGATAACAAGATAGCCTGACCAGTCATCGCTTAAATTTGCCGTTCCGCAGATCACGCAATTCTCGCCTTCGACAACCCGGTGGCAGTCCCGGCAGACCTTGCCCTGTTTTTTCTTATTCATCGGCGGCATGTTCTTTCCTCTTGCCTTTGGCCTTCTCCGGCTTGTCCTTCGGTGTGCCTGTAGTACCGGCCGCTGCCCGTTCTTTCTCTTTTTCGATCTCCTCTTCGAGCCAGAGCGCTGTGCCGAGGCCGGCCTGCCGCATGGTGAGCCCGATCTTGCTGTCCCGTGGCTCGCGCTCATTTAGGGAGAGCGTCACTACGCGGACCCGGACGATATCGCCGACACCGATAAATCGTTTGGATTCCTGGCAGATCAGCCGGGCGTTCTTCTCATCGAAATTGATATACTCGTCAGAGATCTGGCTCACGTGCAGCATGGCGTCGATCGGTCCAAGGCTTACAAATGCCCCGAAACTCGTGGTCTCTACGACAAGGCCCTCTATGACCTCCTGCAGGGCGAGCCGAAGGACGAGCCCCTCAAACTTGACATCGTAATACACGCCGCCATCGCCGGGCACGATCTCGCCCTCACCGACGTGTTCGACCTTGGTTACAGCAATGAAAATTCCGAGTTCCTTGTCAATGCTTCCTTCGAGTTGCTCCTGAAGGACATCTAAAAGGACCTTGTCCAGTTTTTCACCAAGCCGGGTTGGGGGCACCCTGACTTTGTCTTCCAGCATCATCTTGTAATACATAACCCATCTACCTTCGCAATATCTCTAGTTTTTTCTGTTTTCTCATGGATATAACTCCGATACCCTTCGTGAGCAGCGCATCCCTGACCCGACGGTCATTGGTCGCCACCAGGCAGTCGTTTGCTGAAGCCCAGGCAATTACCTGATCGTCAACCGGAACAGATGAACCGGTGCCTTCCGCAACCGTGCACTGCCCTGCAAGCACAAGGCCGAGCCGCGCCGCGGCCCCGTCATTGCCTTTTGCCCGGGACAGCCCGGTGAGTTCCTGCACCACCCCGGGAAGAACCACCGGTTCAAAGCTGCCGAGCAGTTCACGGATCTCACTGAAAAGATCGATCTTAAACTGTGCCGGCATCATGAGTGCATTTGCGTCCAGCAGAACTTTCACTCGCTCAGGACACCCATCCCGATTAACCGCCAGCGTGCTCCCACCTGCCGGCTGATAGCGATCCGGGCTCCCTGCTCTGCGCAGACCGGACGCTTCAGCTGCACTTCGACTGCCTCTTTCTTGGTGCTTGTGACCACACCCACGGTGACCGCAGTACCAACGGAGAGCATGAGCGGCTCATTGAATTTCAGGGGTTCGATGACAAGTTCGCTCGTTGCTCCCACGACCCGTTCCATAAGGGTAACCTGGCACTTGATCTTATCCCATACCGGGGGCAGTTTGCCCACATGGCCGACGACCTGACCGGCCAGAGCATCGCTCTTGGTGAGCGCCGGGTCAAGTTTTGTTCCGACGCCGAGAAGCCCGCCCGGTGTTGCTTCCTGTACGGTTTCCGTACCGGCGTTAATGGAGGTGATCTCGGTGGTGATTGGTATCCACTTGATCCGGTTCTCGACCTGCATCTGCCTGCCGGGCCGGATCTCAATAGCATCACCTTCGCGGAGGATGCCCCGGATAAGAGACCCTCCGACAACACCACCTTTTACTTCCTTCCAGTTGCAGCCGGGTTTGTTGATATCAAAGGATCGGGCAACGAGCATCACCGGCTCGGCGGCAGGGTCGCGCACCGGCTCGGGGATGGTCTGGTCCAGTGCCTGCACGAGCGCTCCCATATTGATCCCTTTCTGGGCCGAGACCGGAATGATAGGGGCATTCTCGGCAACGGTTCCTTTCACGAATGCCTTGATCTGCTGGTAATTGTCGAGCGCCTCTTTCTGGGAGACAACATCGATCTTGTTCTGGACGATCACAATCTTCTTGATACCGACAAGTCCCAGTGCCATGAGGTGCTCTTTTGTCTGCGGCTGGGGGCATTTCTCTGTGGTGGAGATGACAAGCATCGCCCCGTCCATCAGTGCTGAACCCGAGAGCATCGTCGCCATCAGCGTTTCGTGTCCGGGTGCATCCACAAAAGAGATGGACCGGAACGGTGTTCCGGTTCCCCCGCAGACCGGGCAGACCGGCTTTGTTGAGTAAGCGTCCGGGCCTTCGCAGTGTCCACACTTATAGAAGGTTGCATCCGCGTAGCCCAGCCGGATGGAGATGCCACGCCGCACCTCTTCGCTGTGCCGGTCTGTCCAGGTACCGGTGAGCGCATTAACAAGCGTGGTTTTCCCATGGTCCACATGGCCCACAACCCCGATATTTACACTGGGTATTGTCACATCATGCAAATGAAATCGAACCTCCTTATCCTATATCCATTCTAGAAGACCAGCACACTTATTTTGAATTTATTCCTTTCTTGATTCATGCACCCGGATATCAAACGAGACATAGACCAGAAGGTACGTGATGGTTTGCTATCTACTAAGGACTCCCGATTATTATTAAAGTATCTAGCAGAACTGCAGACCATACGTGGACTTGAATCAAGATCCCATCTGTCTGACTATCAATACCTGATATCTTGGGCTGAATTCCTGAAATTCCCGGATGCTACCCTAGAAGGATAATTACCAGGCAAAGGCCGCGATTGACAACAAAAGGGCACAGACAGAATACCTTCCGAAACTATTATTCAGAGGTTAGAGCGGTTTTATGAATGGGTACGTAAAAAAAGCCCATAGCCGAAGATAAAAAGTATCCGGGGGTTAGCCCCCGCCTTCGCAGCTCTGGTCGATATTTTTCAGGGCTTCCTGGAGTCCAGTTCCTCCGGCAAATTCCCGTTCACGCCGGATCACTTCTTTTGCGTCTTCTGTTATGGTGGTAACCGAATCTTTTACGTGTTCTGCAGGGATCAACTGGTCGGTACGATAGAGAAGGTGCGTACTGTCCAGTTCGGCAAACCGGTTTCCCCTTACCTGTTCAAGCCGGACCACGGCACCGGTGGTTCCGGTACGCGGGTACCGCACCCGCATCCCAAGGGCGATCTCTTCAGTAAGCATACATGAGAATGAGTCTCTTTCTAGTATAGATAGATTATGTCCATTATGACTCAAAGAGGGGGCGTCCGTGCATCTGCAAGATATTTTTTTATTGGATTACACATGTGGAGTTACACAAAATCAGGTATATATTCCATAGGATTTTTCCCTGATTCTGGGGCACTCTCAAAAAAGATTAATTAATGGTCAGGCCCTGCATGACTGCGGATTCGGGCACGTCAAACGTCGTCCCGGTTCCGACAATCTGGTATTTCCCGGTGGCCTTCACATCGTAGGGATTACCGGTTGTGGAATAGGGTACGACAAATTCCCCGTTCACGCTCTGCTGGCTGTAGGTAAAGTTCCTGCCGGTGTTTGTCACGAGCGGGACCTCGATGATACCGGATCCCGTTATATGGGCGCCTTTGACATATTCAAAGATCTTCACGTACTTCACATCGATTGTATCCGAATTGAACACATTTGTCGAGGATTCATGGACAAGACGATAATGCTGCAGGGCAGGAACATCCGTGATCGGCAGCACGACGGAGGCACTGAGTACTTCCGCGTGGTATCCGGTCGGGGCGTTCTGGTTGTACTGTGCTGCCCGGATTGCGGCAGCAGATACGTTCATCGCCGCGGCATTGGTGAGAACCGGGTACGAGGCATGCGTGATACTCTGGTCTGCATACTCGACATAGTATGCCGAGCTTGCCCTTGTCATGGATCCATCGAAATTATGGAGCCGTGAAACCATCGTATCGTAGTAGGGCTGTTCGTTTAAGAGAGCGGATTGATAACTGCTGGAATCTGTCTGATCGGGAACGAGGAACGTCGTCTGGTACGGTGAAGCTGCTGCGGTGGAATTAAACCATGTTGCCATTGCCCAGAATTTTCCGGTGTCCA